>CAZPFZ010000140.1:0-4631 GCA_964585955.1 uncultured Acidiphilium sp. | reverse complement strand
AATTATAATTAGCCTTTAAGACCGCTACGGCTTACACCTTTCATAATGTATTTTCTCAAGAATATAAATACAAGGAATAACGGTGCAGATACAATAGCAACTGCCGCCATTTGTACAGGGATATCAACATCGCCCGTAGTGGTGGTAAATGCGTTTCTCAATCCGTTTGTTACCATTCGGTGAGCATCGTCGTTTGCAACCAATCTCGGCCATACATACGAGTTCCAAGCACCCATCATTTTTAATATCGTTATAGAAATTAACGTGGGCATTGCAAGGGGAATCATAACTTTCCACAAATATTTTAAGTCGCTTGTTCCGTCAACTTTAGCTGCCAAATATAGCTCGTTTGGAATTTGCAAAAAGTTTTGTCTTAATAAATAAATGTAAAATACACTTACCAAGAAGGGAACTATTAAAACTATAAATGTTTTTTCCCAATGGAAGGAAATAACTGTTGCATAGTTTGTTATGGTGAACAGTTCGCCAGGGATCATCATTGTTGCAAGCAATGCCGAAAATAAAAGGTTTTTTCCTTTAAATTCAAGCCTTGCAAAGGCAAATGCGGTTAATACCGTTATAATCAATGATAAAGCCGTCGACACTATTCCTACATAGGCAGTGTTTAAAAACAAATCGCCGAGTTTTGCATCTGTAAACGCTTTTGCGTAGTTGTCTAAATGCACGGTGCGCGGCCAAAAGGTCGGAACCGGCTCTCTGTATTCATTAAGTGATTTAAGCGAAGAAATAATCATCCAATAAAAGGGGAACAAAACGATTATCGCCATTGCTATTAAAAAAGTGTAAATAAGTACTTTTATCAATACTTTTACAACCTTTTGTTTAGACGATTGTTTTTGCATATCCCTTTCATGCATTACGTTAAAAGTATTTTCACTCATATGGGGACCTCTTAATAATGGACTTTCTTTTTGCTTACGTACAAGTTGATAAGGGTTACAACCATTATTATCGCAAACAAAATGAGTGCGGCTGCGCTTGCTCTTCCGTCTTTGTTATTTCCGAGCGACTGGTAAATATAGCCTACCATAGTCATTAGTGAACCTTGTTCTGCCATACTTTCGCCGAAAATACCTACAACGCTTGAATATTCTTTAAATCCGCCTATAAAGCCCGTTATAACAACGTAAGCGATCATAGGTGAGAGCATAGGTACGGTTATTCTCCAAAAAGTTCTCGCTCTAGAAGTTCCGTCTACCTTTGCAGCGTCGTAATATTGTTTATTAACGCTTTGCAATCCGCCGAGTAATATTAGAATTTTAAAGGGGAGAGCGTTCCATATGATATAAATTATAAGAACAATCATATTATGCTCATATGTGGAGTTTTGATTTATCCAGTTTATGTAGTTTCCGCCAAAAAATTCTATTATGTTGTTTATTATGCCTTTTGTAGAAATTCTGTCACCTGTTGCGTCAATCGTTCCTACAATGTTAAACATTGCGGCAAACACCATACCTATAGCTATGGTGTTTGTTACATAGGGCATAAAGAATATTGTTTGAAGCAATCTTCTCAACGGCACGATTGCGTTTAAGCAAACTGCTATTAAAAGCGCTAAAAAGGTGGAAACAGGAACGGTAACAACGCATAATATAAGAGTAGTTTTTATTGCGTTCAAAAACTTTTTGTATTCCAAAACTTTTACAAAGTTACCGAAACCAAAATTAAAACGTTGTCCGCCTATATATGCCATTTGCCCGTAATCTTCTAAAAATGCCATTCTTAGGGTGTTGATAATCGGCCAAACGGTAAAAATAAGCAACAATATGATAGCGGGCGCTAAATATAGCCACGCTTTCCATTGATTTTTTCCTTCTACCATTATTTCACCTCAGGGTAAAGTCTTTCTTCGGTAGCTTTATCGAATATAAAGGTCTTGTGAGCTTTTAATTTAAAGGTTACCGTTTCTCTGCTTGTATCAACTTTATTATCGGCGTCAATTATAGATCTAATAATAGGTGTTTGGGCTGCACTATGTGAAGAAACTATGCTTACGTCACGACCCATTACTTCTATGTTAGAAAGTTTGCAATGCAAAGGTCCGTTTTCGTCGTAAATAAATCCTTCGGGGCGAATACCTACATAAACTTCGCCATCGCGTATACCCGGGGCATCTAAAACATTGTCTTCACCTATATAAAGTCTTTCGCTAACTACTTGGCCTTCGAAAACGTTAATCGGGGGAGTGCCTAAGAATTTTGCAACGAAAAGGTTAATAGGATTATCATAAACTTCTTGCGGAGCACCTATCTGTTGAACAACGCCCAATTTCATAACTACTATTAAATCGGAAATAGACATTGCTTCTTCCTGATCGTGCGTTACGAAAACAGTGGTGATTTTTGTTTCGCGTTGAATACGTTTAATTTCTTCACGCGTTTGTAATCTTAATCTCGCATCAAGGTTAGAAAGCGGTTCGTCAAGCAAAAGAACTCTTGGCATTTTTACCAAAGCACGAGCTATTGCCACACGTTGTTGCTGTCCGCCCGATAATTCGCTGGGCTTACGGTCCATAAGATTGTCAATCTGAACGAGTTTTGCTACATTATAAGCTCTTTCCAATCTTTCCGTTTTGGTGAGCTTATCTTCACCTTTAAAGTTTTCAAGAGGGAATAAAATATTCTGTTTTACCGTCATATGCGGATAAAGCGCATAGTTTTGGAAAACAAGACCTACGCCTCTGTTTTCAGGCGTAAGTTCGGTAACATCGTCGTCGCCGAAGAATATCTGACCGCTTGTGGGTTTTTGTAAACCGCAGATCATATAAAGGGTTGTGCTTTTTCCGCAGCCGGATGGACCTAAAAGACCTATAAGCTTGCCATCAGGGATTTCAAAATTGAATTTGTTAACCGCAATGACTTCTTCGCCTTTTGATTGTCTGCTTTGGAAAATCTTTGTTAAATCTTTTAAAATGACTTTCATGGATTTTGCTTTTCCTTAATTTTTTTATATAAAAAGTTGTAGCTTTATAAAAGTTTACGTTTTCAAATTTAATGTTTTTAAATAGTAAGTTGGCTTGCTTGCAAAGTTTTATATCCTAAATTGATTTTAACTTTGCTTTGCGAATAATACAATAAAATAATAAAAGCCAAAGACTTTTTATATAAAGACTTCGACTTTTTAAGCCCCGTCAATCGTCTTGTTTGTCAGTAACGGTTAATACGATGTTACCAACTTGGGAAACGAGAGAAATAGAGCCTAAAACAAGGGGGATAATTCCCGCCAAAAGTGTTTTAGTTCTTTCCTCATCCTTAAAGATTTTTTTAAGGGCAAATATATTATTTTTAAATGCGTCTGTGTTTGCTTGCACTTGCGATGTCAAAGCGGCATGCAAATAAATAATCATAAAAACTATAAAAGATAAGCATAAAAATGCCGAAATACTTTTTATCAATATAAATTTAGTTCGATTATCTTGCAGTTTTTCAGATAGTAAAAAACATGCGGCCGAACCTATTGACAGCACACTTGCAATCAACAACCAAGCGGCTCTTACTTGCAAACCAAGATCTGCTATAAGAATATAAATCATTCCTGTTGCAAAAATCAATATGCCGCCTATAAAAAACGATAGTTTATTAAGCATGGTTCTATTCATAAGGCTTCCTCCTAATTGCAAAATCAATAATCGGTCGATGTGTTTACTTTGCAATTGTGTAGTTCTTCTTTATATTTTATTAAATCGCTTTCCGAATCGAAAATCATTTGTGCGGACATATCAACCGCAACTGTATCCGAAAGCAAATCATGTAAAAGTAAATTGTTTTTTGTTACAACAATCATAATCAATTGAACCAAGATTAGTGCAAACAGCAATACCATATCAAAGATATTGGCGCTACCTAAAAATACTTTCACTATTATATATATGGGAATCATGGTTTCAATTGCGTATTTGCCGAGTAAAGATCGTATAAATAAACAAACAGGATTGATTTTTACCGAGTTAGTACGCATTACAGCTACTGAAAAAATCTTTTTACCTAATGTTTGTCCGTTTTTCAAAAATAGCGGAACAATAAATTCTACTATTAATACACCAAACAATGCTGAAAGACTTAACATTAATAATATTAAGTTATTCACCATATTTATGGTTTTTACCGTTTCTAATGCCTCAGGCTCTTTTAATCTGTAAGCATCTTGCAAGGCTTGCTCGGCTTTTAATTTTGCTTGTTCGTTTTTTTCATCGTATTCAGCTTTTTCTTCTTGAGAAAGTTTAGCATACTCTTCATCGGTTAAAGTGTTAATTCCGTATTTTTGCTCGTAGCGCATTTTGCATTCTTGATATTTATTGCTCCAACCGGTATAATCAACGGCTATGCTAAAAATCCAAGCAAATAGGGTAGCTGCGATGCAAATGCAAATGATGTCGAGAAGAAAAGCTGAAAATCTTTTCATCACGCTTGCTTTTTGCAAATCGATTATCATTATGTAAAATCCTTATGGAAAAGAAAAGTTTTTTAATGCGTGGATAAGTTGTAAAAAAACAACTTAACGTTAAAACAAAAGAATAAACCTTATATCTTCAAATCAATTTTAACACAATGCTTTTTTATTGTCAACGTTTTTTGTTCGTTTTTATTATTTTATATAATTAAAAAACT
>CAZPFZ010000139.1:0-4640 GCA_964585955.1 uncultured Acidiphilium sp. | reverse complement strand
TTATGCGAGCGATTGCATGAAAAAAATTTTTTCGCCCGATAAAAAGTTTTCCACTTGGCGAAAATTATGGATAGCTCTTGCCGAGAGCGAAAAGGAGCTTGGCATTGGTATAACCGATGAGCAAATTGCCGAAATGAAAGAGCATATTTACGATATCGATTATCAAAAAGCTGCCGAATATGAAAAAACCTTGCGCCACGACGTAATGGCGCATATAAAAACGTACTGCGATGCTTGTCCCAAAGCAAGCCCGATAATTCACCTTGGCGCAACCTCATGTTACGTTGGCGATAATACTGACATAATAATTATGAAAGAGGGTTTGCTCAGGATAAAAGAGCTGATCATAACGCTTATTGGCAAACTTTACGAGTTTGCGAAGGAACACAAATCCGTTGCAACTTTGGCATACACGCATTTTCAAGCCGCTCAGCCCACAACTGTCGGTAAAAGGGCTACTTTATGGATTCAAGATTTGTTGCTCGATTTAGATAATCTCAATTTTTGTTTGGATAATTTAAAATTGCTCGGCTGTAAAGGCACAACGGGCACGGGGGCAAGTTTTTTAACGTTGTTTAACGGTGATCGCGAAAAAGTAAAGCAGTTAGAAGAAAAAATTGCGCAAAAATGCGGGTTTACAGCGTGCTATGCAGTTTCGGGTCAAACATATACTCGCAAAGTGGATTTTTTTGTTTTATCTGTTTTGTCGGGCATAGCGCAAAGTGCGGCAAAATTTTCATCCGATATAAGGCTTTTATCGCACTTAAAAGAGTTTGATGAACCTTTTGAAAACGGACAAGTAGGATCTTCTGCAATGGCGTACAAACGAAATCCTATGCGTAGCGAAAGAATAGCGTCGCTTGCGCGTTATGTTATATGCGATGCATTAAATCCCGCTATAACAGCATCGGCGCAGTGGTTTGAGCGCACGCTTGACGATTCGGCAAATAAAAGAATTTCCGTACCAGAAGCCTTTTTAGCGGTGGACGGAATTTTAGCGCTTTATATAAATATAGTAAGTTGCGGAAGAGTTTATCCGCGTATGGCTGAACGTCATTTAAAAGATGAATTACCATTTATTGCAACCGAAAATATTTTAATGTATTGTGTTAAAAAGGGCGGCGATAGGCAAGTTTTACACGAAGCAATACGTAAACATTCGGTAGAAACTGCAAAAAACATCAAACTAAATGGTGCCGATAACGACATTTTAGATAAAATAGCCGCCGATAAAACATTCGGCGTAACAAAGCAAGAGCTTGAAAAAGTGCTTAGCGAATATTCATTTATAGGTTGTGCAAAAGAGCAAACGGAAGATTTTTTAACTAATATAGTAAAGCCAGTTTTGCTTGCTAATAGTCAGTTTTCGGGTGCTAAAACGCAAATTAATGTTTAAAAAATAAATATTTCGGAGGATATGCAATAATGCTTACCGCAATAGTAGGAATAAATTGGGGCGACGAAGGAAAGGGTAGAATGGTTGACCTTCTTTCCGAAAATTACAAGGTTGTTTGCCGCTATCAAGGCGGAAACAACGCAGGACACACAATAGATAACGGAAAAATCAAGGTTGTATTAAATCTTTTACCATCTGGCGTTTTGCGTGACGATACCGTTAATGTTTTAGGTCCCGGCATGGTGGTTGATATTAAACACCTTTGCAACGAGCTTAAACATCTTAAAGAAATGGGCGTTAACGTTTTGTCCAAAAACTTAAAAATAAGCGATAGAGCAACCATCTGCATGCCATATCACGTTTTGCTCGATTGTTTGGAAGAAGATAGGTTGGGTGACGCTAAGTTTGGTTCTACACGCCGCGGAATAGCACCCGTTTATGCCGATAAGTATATGAAAAAAACCTTGCGTATGGGTGATTTATTGCATCCCGAGCAGCTTGCAAAACGCCTTGAACATATTATAGATTGGAAAAATCTTACCGTTGTAGGCGGATACAAAAGCCAAGCAGTGCAATTAGACGCTGTTATAGAGTGGTTAAAAACTTACGGCGATCCGCTTAAAGAATATATTTGTGACACCACGGAATATTTATCCGATGCAATTTCGTCAGGCGAAAATGTTTTGTTCGAAGCACAGCTCGGCGCTCTAAGGGATATCGATTTCGGCATTTATCCTTATACCTCTTCATCTAATACTATCGCGGCGTATGCTCCCGTAGGTGCAGGTATTCCTTTTGCCAAACTCGATAAAGTAATAGGCATTATGAAAGCTTATTCAACTTGTGTAGGCGAGGGGCCTTTTACCGCCGAATTATTCGGTAGCGAAGGTGATGAGCTTCGTGAAGCAGGCGGCGAATACGGCGCGGCAACCGGTAGGCCGAGAAGAGTTGGAGGTTTTGATGTAGTAGCTTCTAAATACGGCATAAAAATGCAGGGGGCAGACGAAATAGCCCTTACCAAACTTGACGTATTATCCTATCTCGATAAAATCCCCGTTTGCGTTGCTTACGAAGTTAACGGGGTAAGAACAGATAAGTTTCCTTCGGGTGAAGCATTAAATAAAGCAACGCCTATTTATGAATATTTTAAAGGTTGGAAAAAAGATATTTCCAAGTGCCGCAAGTGGGAAGAACTCCCCATTGAGGCTCGCGAATATATTGAATATATTCAAAAAACTTGTAATGCAAAAATACGTTATGTGTCGGTAGGCGCAGAACGCGAAAGTTATATAAAGGTTTATTAATAATTTAATTATTGACTTATATAAAAAAATATTCATATTGTTACGTTAAACATAAAAACGCGTAAAATTGCTTATTTTATGCTTAATAATTAAAATATTTATGAAAGACACAACAAGTGATTTAATATTATTTTTATGGCAAAAGAAATAAAAACACAGGAGCTATTTATGAGTAGACAAACCGTGCTTGTCCTCGATTTTGGCGGACAGTATAACCAACTAATAGTTAGGCGCGTTCGCGATTTACACGTTTATGCTGAGCTGCTACCAGCAAACGTCAGTATAGAAAGAATAAAGTCATATAATCCGTGCGGAATAATTTTTACAGGCGGACCGTCTAGCGTTTTTGGTGAAAATTCGCCAAAAGTTTCTCCCGAAATTTTTTCGTTAAACGTTCCTGTTTTGGGAATATGTTACGGCATGCAACTTATAGCGCATATGTGCGGCGGAAAGGTTGGGTGCGCCGAAACAAGTGAATACGGAAGACGTAAAATTCACTACTCCGATAGTGAGATTTTTAAAAACATTCCGACCGACAATATATGTTGGATGAGTCATACCGATAGGGTAAAAAGCCTGCCTTGCGGTTTTAAAATAACCGCCCATACCGAGACTTGCGAAATAGCCGCTTATGAAAATATAGAAAAGGGTATATATGGTGTGCAGTTCCACCCCGAAGTGCAACACACGCAAAACGGAAACGACATACTAAAAAACTTTTTATATAATGTATGTGGAGTAAAAGGCGATTGGCGTATGGAAGATTTTGCTCTTGAGCAAATCAGCCGTATACGCGAAAAAGTTGGTAACCGCAAAGTGCTTTGTGCAATGAGCGGCGGTGTTGATAGCGCTGTTGCCGCTACAATAGTCCATAAAGCAGTTGGCGATAATCTAACATGTATTTTTGTTGATCACGGATTGTTACGCAAAAACGAAGCCGAGCAGGTTATGCGCGTTTTTAAAGAAGAACGCGGAATGAATCTTAAAAAAATCGATGCAAGCAGTTACTTTTTAAAGCAGTTAAAGGGCGTAAAAGATCCCGAAAAAAAGCGAAAAATAATAGGCAAAGCATTTATAGATGTATTTAGCGAGCAAGCAAAAATTATCGGCAAGGTAGATTTTTTAGTTCAAGGCACTATTTATCCCGATGTTATAGAAAGCGGCGTTGGCAACAGCGCTGTAATAAAAAGCCATCATAACGTAGGTGGTTTGCCCGATGTAATAGATTTTGAAGAAATAATCGAGCCGTTAAGAAGTTTATTTAAAGACGAAGTTCGTGTTCTCGGTACATCGCTCGGTTTACCCGATTATATTATTAATCGTCAACCCTTTCCGGGGCCGGGGCTTGCTATAAGAATTATAGGCAGCGTAACGGAGAAAAAACTTAAAATTGTGCGTGAAGCCGATGCCGTTTTGCGTGAAGTTATCGAACAGCAAGGGCTTAATAAAGACGTTTGGCAGTACTTTACTGTTCTTACCAATATGCGCTCGGTTGGCGTAATGGGGGATAAACGAACTTACGATTACACAATAGCGTTAAGAGCTGTTACCAGCATAGACGGAATGACTGCCGATTGGGCATATATTCCGCACAAAACACTTGCCGAAATTTCGTCAAAAATAATAAACGAGGTAAAAGGCGTTAACCGTGTTGTTTACGATATAACCAGTAAACCCCCCGCAACAATCGAGTGGGAGTGACCCAAAGTGGCTGTTTGAGTAGTCGAAAAAATCTTGATATTACAAGGGTTTTTGGCTCTCGCAATTTGAAAAAAACAGCGAAAATCGCTCGTTGATACCACCACTATCCGGGTATAGAATAATACCAAAGTCTCTCAAAGCTCGCAAATTCGTTTTTATCAAGACGAATTTGCGTTTTTTCTCATAAGAGAAAGAGCACGGTCGTGAGTAACCGTGCTCAAATAGCGTCGCTTGCGATG
>CAZPFZ010000138.1:0-4642 GCA_964585955.1 uncultured Acidiphilium sp. | reverse complement strand
CGTCGCTCGGCCCGCTCATGATGGCTCGGATGTCGGCCACGGTGGGATGGAAGCGATGGGCGAACACCCACTCCTCCACGGCGGCTTTCACGGCGGAAAACGGCTCAAGCGGCTTCCACTGCTCCACCATCGTCTGCGCATCGGCATTACTCATTCCCCGGTATCGAGCGGGATAGGCCACCTGGAGAGCCCGCAGGATATTGCGTGTTTCGGCATCGGTCAAAACGGCATCCCCCTTTCCTGTTTGTCACGCTGCTCCCATGTGCGAACGGCGGCTTTCCAGTCGACCATCTTCGACCGACCCACCATCCAGCCCTTGGAGGTATAGAAGTCGATGAACGACTGCGGCTCCACGCTGTTTTGGCGCGATAAGCAATAATCCGCCACTTCTTCCACCGTGGGAGGAACGAACGCAGCGCGCGCACGCGCCCTCTCTTTCGCTTTGGATTCGGATTCTGTATTCGGATTCGGATTGGATTCGGATTCAGGCGGCCATTTGCCGCAGGTTGCGGCGGATTGCGGCGGAACGTTCTTTTCCTCCGGTGCCGGGTATTTGGGGCGACAATCGCGGATTCTCTGGTGTGCAGCCCAAGTCGGGAAATAATAGTAGGGCTTCCCGCCTACCGTGTAGAGGGAAACGCAGCCATTATCCGCCAAACCGTGGAGTGCGCGTTCAATATCCTTGATCGTGACCCGCTCCCGTAGGGGGAAAACCGAGCCCTTGATGATGGCGGGACGGGCATCTCCGCGCCCCGCGTCATCCGCTTGCGTTATCAATCCAACCCACAGCCGAAACTCAAAATCCGAAAGCGCCGCGATCTTGTCGCTGGTGCACAGGCTTTCCTTTATGATTCGGTTCGGCATGATTCTGCTCTTTTGTTCTCCTTTCCTTTCAGACCTCGTGGATGCGGATGCCATGCTCCTTCAGCATCAGCTTGCGTTTGATGCGGTAAACATCCGTTCGAACGCCCTTGGCATCCTCCACGATGATCGCTCCGTCTTGGACATACACGAAGTCGGCTATGTAGCTGCATTCCTTTTCAAGCAGCTTCCCGGGCTTGAAACAGCCCTTGTTTTTGCCCTTTGTGTATATCTCATTGCAAAACTCTCGCTGTTCCGGAATGAGCACGTATTTCACTTGCCGCTGCAAGCCGGTAATGACACCGGCTCTTTCCAGCAGCTTCAGCTCCTTGTAGCGATTGCCCTCTCGGATGCTATCAAACGTTATCCCGTCAATCGTTACTTTCCGGCTCCCGTATTTGGATTTTCGCTTTGCCATCAAAACGGAAGTTCTCCGTCATCGTCATCATCCAGCGCTTTGATCTCCGGATCTACGCCGGTCTTGACCCGCTCCTGATACGTCTCGCTTTTGTAGATCGTCTCCGCGATCCATTTCGGCAGCTTGGCAATCTCGGACAGCGGCGATTCGTCGAGGTCGAACACCGTCGGCTCGCCGACCATCTGCGGCTTCTGCATCCCGCGCGGCAGCGCCATGATACTTGAGATGTTCGCGTAGTTCCTGCCGTTAATCTCCTTGTGGATGATGTTGATGAGACAGGGCGCACCAACGATGTTGCGAAGGTCGAACGCTTCCAGCTCCTCCGGCGTGAAATCGCGGCCGCGCCACGCCGCAAGGTCTGCCCGCAGATTCGAGCGCTCGTCCAAGCTGGGCGTATAGCGCATACTGATCGTGCGCGGCTCCTCTTTTCCATCGATCTCAATGGTTTCCTCCGGCAGCTGCCAGCCGATCAACACCTTGCGGCACAGCTTGTTATACTTGGAGTTCTCATAGCGCTGCATACCCAGATCGACCAGCATATTGCACACCGCTGCATAGGTTCCCTCCGGGATGGGCGTATAGTTCTTGCCACTTGCACTTGCCGTCAACATATCGATAATTCTCCTTTGTATTTTTTATTTGATCTGCACGGAAACATTCTCAACCAGCTTGCAGCCGTTGATTTCCTGTCCGCCCTTTAGCGCCGCCTTGATAGCCGTCTTGTCCGGCTCCACGCTTGTCTTTACGCGCAACAGCTCTGCCGGAATGTGATTCACATCCTCCACCTGAACCGCCTCGGAGCGCCGAAAGCTGACGGCGCATTTTACGGTACTGAACTTCTGGCCGTTCATGTTGTCCAGCAGCAGACGCTTGAGAAATTCGACCTTTCTTTCCGTGGCCTTGCGCCGTTGTGCCAGACTGTTTTCCTCGGCCTTGAAGTCGGCAACATCGCTGATAAGGTTTTTGATATAACACGCAATGTTTTCAACCTTTTCTTCATAGGCCATGTTCAGCGCGTCCCATTCCGGCGCGTTCAACAGTTCGCCGGTTTCGGAATCGACCTCAAACTCAAAATCCTCTAATTCCTTGCGAATGAAATAGATGTTAGCCATTACTGTTTCTCCCCTCGCTTTCCGATGATGCAGATCAAGATCAGCGTCACGCAGATGATCAATGTGACTTGCACGGAAGTTGTCATATTGCATTTTCCTTTCCGCCCTGTTATAATGGGCTTAGCTTGTTTTTATTTTTGTGTCGTTCGGTGTTGCAGCACCGGGCGGCACCTTTTTTCATCCCTTGATGGTTTGATAGTATTCATCCGCCAGTGCGGCGCGGTCGGTGTAGGTCGATGCAATGCCGGTGCGCTCGAAGTCGCGGGCGAAGTTGTATCCGCAGTCATAAGCACTGCCGGTCAGATCGGTGCCGGATTCCGTGGTTTCCAGCTCGTGCAGCAGGAAGTTGTTCCAGTCCTCGCGCTGCATCAGCGCCGCCTTGCGCGGGCCAAGCCACTGGCACAGGCCCGTGGCACCGATGGAGTTGGTGATGCACGGGTCGTAGGTGGCCCCTGTTTCGCGGTTGATGTTCGCCAAAACGCCGCAGGCGGCTTCCAAGGAAACGTCGCGGTCGAGCAGGTATGTAACAATCTCGCGCTCGGAATCCGTCAGGGCCGAAAGGTCAACGCCGGGATAGCGCTCGACCTGTTCCGGCTGTGGTTTGAGAACAAGGTCGGCGGGCTTGCAGCCGGGAATGCTCACCGGCTCCGGCATGGGTTCAATGACCGGCGCTGTGAAGCGCTCGCTGAGCTGCACCGGCTTTGGCTCGGCCCCGCGCGCCCCGCACAGAAGAACGGGAACCGCCAGAAGCGGGATGAGATATAATGTACGTTTCATGGTTTCACCTCCTTGTACCATGCGGAATACTTGCGGCCTTGAGCGGGCGTATACACCGTGCAGCCGTCCCCCACGGGACAGGGCCTCTTGCGGCCCGTGCGCAAGATGTACTCACACGCGCGAAGCATCTGTGCGCCCTCCCCGAGAAACGCTTGGAATGAATACCGGCATGACCGGCACCGCGCACTGCATCGCCCGCCGCTCATCGACTTCCTGCGCGGGCCAGCGCCCGTGCCAGCGCCACCTTGGTTATGTAGCCCCTGTCAAACGGATACCGCCTCGCGGCCGTCTGGCGGCTGATGCCCAGCGTTCTGCCCACAGTGGACGCGTTGAGTAGCTCCACGCCCGGCAGCGCCGCATCCAGGCGCTCCAAGATCGGCCGGAAATCCTCCGATTCCCTCGCCATAACCTCTCCCCTCCTTTCGCTTTATCGATGGATCGTTTCATGCTGGGTTTCGCCTTTTGGTGAATTTAATTCACGTCTGCGCCAAAAAAAATTAGGTTGATCTCTCCCGCCGAAAGCTGCAACATCTGCGCCAGCTTTTTTATTTCACTTCCCTTGAACTCTGCAACCCCACGAATCTTGTTATTCAGGCAGGTTCGCGAGATCCCAAGGCCTTCTGCAAGGCTCTTTTTGGACACTCCCACCCGCGCGATCGCAGCATTCAATTCAGACCCGATCATTGATCGTCACCTCCCATCTGTGAATTTAATTCACACTTGAATCATAGCACTCCCGTGAATTGTTGTCAACACTTTTCTTTTCATTCGTCCAATTTTGTTGACAAATATTCACCACCGTGCTATTGTTATGAAAAGGAGCTGGTACCTAGTGCAAATTCATGAACGAATTAAGATATTAAGAAAACAGCGTGGCCTTTCCCAGGACGCGCTCGCATCCATGGTCGGATACCACGACCGCTCTTCTGTTGCCAAAGTCGAGGCCGGCAAGGTGGATCTGTCGCAATCGAAAATCAGAGCCTTTGCAAATGCACTCGGTGTGACCCCAACCCATCTGCTTGGACTGGATGACGCAGAGGCCGATCTGCATCGTGCCGGTCTCTCGTGGGATGCAGTTGCCGAGGAAATGGGTCTCACCACTTGGGAGTTTGAGCAGATCCTCCAAAACCCTGAACACCCCGAAAATGCGGAAATGCTCGCCCGCATCGCAGAACTGCTTGCAGCGGACTTAGGCGCCGATGGCAGCGGCATCACTCCCAGAGAATATAAGCTGGTCACGCTCTATCGCGCCGCCAGCGACAAAGACCGCACCGTTGTTGACACCGTTCTGGGCATGGAACGGGATGAAAAGATCAACGGATAAATCCGGAGGTGGTTATTGCAAAAATGGCAACAACCACTCATCAGCGCCGTGAGATAAAATAAAAAAACCGCCCCGGAGATCATCCGAGGCGGCAGACAGAGCGATGCTCGATCATGGGATATTCAGCGTTTCTTTCAGGGCGTTTTGCAG
>CAZPFZ010000137.1:0-4648 GCA_964585955.1 uncultured Acidiphilium sp. | reverse complement strand
GGCAGGCGGAGGCACGGCTGGGCATATTATGCCACATGTTTCGCTTATGCCCGAATTAAAAAAACATTTCGACAAAATTATATATTTTTCGTGCGGAAAACAAATTGAATTAGACCTTATAAAACCTTACAAAGTAAGTATTTATACAATATCGCCGCCGGCGTTTTATCGCTCTATATCGCCTAAAAACCTATCAATCCCCTTTAAAATGCACAAAGCGGTTAATGCTTGCGCAAAAATTTTAAAAAAAGAAAACGTAACCGTAGTTTTTTCTAAAGGCGGATATTGCGCCTTGCCGGTGTGTTTGGCGGCTAAAAAATTAGGTATACCATATGTGTGCCATGAATCGGATTTATCGTTGGGACTTGCCAACAAGTTGACTTATAAAAACAGCGACGGACTACTCACCGTTTTTAAGCAAACAGCCGAAAAACATAACGGTATATATGTAGGTCCGCCCGTGCGCGAAAGTTTAACTATGTATAACAAGCACACCGCCGTGAAAAAATTGGGCATTAGCACGACAAAGCCCGTTTTGTTGGTTACGGGAGGCAGCCAAGGTAGCCAAGCAATTAACCGCGCCGTTGCAAACAACTTAACCGAGCTTTTAAAGCATTTTTGCGTCTTACACCTTTACGGAAAAGACAATAAACCAGCCTATAAGTCGATTAACGACTATTATCCTATGCCGTTTGGCGATATGAATTTGTGTATTCCCGCATGCGATATATGCCTTTCGCGTGGGGGCTCGAACACGCTGTTTGAGCTTTTGTATTGCAAAAAACCCGCGCTTATTGTTCCGCTAAAAAAAGCTTCTCGTGGGGATCAAATAAAAAACGCCGCATACTTTGCCAAACAAAAGGCAGTTGCCGTATGCGACGAACTTTATTTAAATGATAATATAGTAACACTTTTAACAAATCTTTATAGCCATTCAGCCGATTACAAAAAAGCCATTGAAACTTTAAACATTAAAAACGGCACACACAATACAGCAAAATTTTTAACGCGATTTTAATTTGTTGCCATAAATAGCATACCCTCTTAACTGTATTGTTAAAAAAGCTTAATAATCAACCTATAGCTCGACTTTTAATTGCTAACCTTATCTGCTTTGTTAGGAATATGCTTACCTTCTTCCCCTTTAGAAACCGAAGCCGCTGTTAGTACGTTGACTGTTTCGGCACCGCTTTTTAACAATAATTGCGATAAAATTTCAACCGTGGCGCCCGTCGTCATAACGTCATCTATAATTAAAACGCTTTTGCCCTTTATTGCCTCTTTATTATTTACGGCAAAGCTTCCGCTTAAATTTTTCTTTCTCTCCACAGCCGAAAGGGTAACTTGCCTTTCGGTTTCTTTGGTTTTTACAAGCACGTCATCTAAAACGGGCACGCTTATTAGGGGCGAAAGCTCATCGGCGATAAGTTTTGCTTGATTATAACCTCTTTGTTTAAGACGCTTACCGCTCATAGGCGTGTAAACCATAACTTGAGAATTAAAAAAAGCGGCAAAGTAAACGGGCGACATATATTCGGCAAGTATTTGAGCAATGTATTTTTTGCCATTATACTTTAACTGAGTAATAAGATGATCTATAGGCGGAGCGTAAACAAACGCACTGCGCGCCTTTTGAAAATAAGTTTCGCGATCACGGCAGGAAAAGCAGCGTTCTTCACTGTTAAACACATATCTGCCGCAGTGATTGCAAACCGTCCCTTTGTTAAAAGGCAACTGTTTTAAACAATCATCGCAAAAATATTTACCGTTAAAATTTTCGCAACCGCACGCATTACAAGTATAATTTAGCGGAAACAAAAACCTTTGCAAACGTTTTAGTAAGCTTTTATACTTATTCATAGCAAATTGCCAACCTTTTTTGTTTTAGACTATAAAATGTTGTTTATTGAGTTTTGAAAAAAACTTTTATTTTATACTAAAACTGTAAGTTGTTTTACGCTTGAAAGTTCCGCCTGCCTTTAATAAAGCCGAGGGGAAAGAGGGCTGATTTATAGCATTGGGAAAGTTTTGCGTTTCTAAGCAAACAGCACCGCGCTTGCCGTAAATAGCGCCGTTTTTACCCTTAACGCCATCTAAGAAATTACCCGAATAAACCTGCACGCCGAAATTATCGGTATAAACATCCATTGATATACCGGATTTTTCGGAATAAAGATTGGCTATTTTTTCGTATTTATTATAGTTTTTAAGAACAAAGTTATGGTCATAGCCGCCGCCATGCTTAATTTGAGTGTGTGGATAATCGATATATTGCCCTATTTTTGTTCCGTTTTTAAAATCAAACGGAGTACCTTCAACCACCATCAACTCGCCGGTCGGAATAAGCTCTTTATCTATAGGCGTTATAAAATCGGCATTAACGGTAAGAACGTGGTCTAAAATAGTTTCTTCTCCGGAAAGATTAAAATACGAATGGTTGGTAAGGCTTACGGGGGTATCTTTATCGGACGTGCATTCGTAACACAAATTTATAGCGCTACCTTCGAGCGAATAAATAATTTTTATGTTCATATTGCCGGGGTAACCTTCTTCGCCATCGGGGCTGAGAGCCGACAAAATAAGCTTATCTCCCTCTGCTTGTACGTCGAATATCTTTTTATCGAAACCGTTTTTACCGCCGTGCAAACTGTTTACGCCGTCGTTTTGGTAAAGATTATATTTTTCTCCGTTCAGCGTAAACTCTCCGCCCTTTATTCTATTTGCAACCCTACCTATAAAAGCGCCCAAATAGCCACCGTTGCTTTCATAACCGTAAACATCGTCGTACCCGAGAACAACATCGCGCATTTCGCCGTTTTTATCACATACAAAAAGTTTGTTAATTATTCCGCCGTAATTTAAAATATGCGCCCTAATTTTGCCGTTATCTAATATGTACTCTTTTACCTCGCAGCCGCTGGCGGTTTTTCCGAAAACTTTTTCGCTAATCATTATTAAAAATCTCCTTAAATATATAATACCATCTATCGATGATGTAGTTGTTTTACTGTTGTTACGATTGCTTGCAAATATAAAAATTTTAGCTATTTGCCTTTATATACGCTAATGCGCTTTGCGCGGCTTTTTTACCGGTTTTTATAGCCAAAACAACCGTTGCTGCCCCCGAAACTGCATCGCCTCCGGCAAAAACGCCGTCCATTGCGGTAGCACATTCGTCGTTGACGATAATTCTTCCGCGAGAATCAAAAATTGCGTTTACCGCCTGCTGTATTATAGGGGAAGGATCTGTACCCAATGCCATAATAACATGATCACACGGTATTTGATATTCGCTATTTTCAACAGGAATAGGCGCCGCCCTACCGGATTGATCTGGACTACCCATAACCATTTTTTGAACGGTAATTGCTTTAACTCTACCTTTTTCGTCACCCAAAACAGCTACGGGATTTGTTAAAAATAAAAATTCCACACCCTCTTTTAAAGCGTTTTCGTACTCGGCTCGTCTTGCCGGCAATTCTTTTTGCGTGCGCCTATAAACAACGGTAACTTTACTACCCAAGCGCAACGCACTGCAAGCGGCGTCCATTGCAACATTGCCGCCTCCGACTACAATAGTATGACCGCCTTTAAACACAGGTGTTTTAGCCTCTTTTTTAAAAGCACCCATCAAATTTATACGCATTAAAAAATCGTTTGCCGAACTAACACCGTTTAGGTTTTCACCTTTTATGTTCATAAACTTGGGCAATCCTGCGCCGCTACCCACGATAATCGCCTTATAGCCCCACTTTTTTAAGTCGGCTATTGTAAATGTTTTGCCGGCAACAGCGTTATAAATAAACTTTACACCTTTGTTTGAGAGCGCTTGTATTTCACTATCTACAATACTTTTAGGCAATCTAAAAGATGGTATTCCGTAAGTAAGCACACCGCCTGCTTTGTGCAACGCTTCGAATACCGTAACATCACACCCCGCTTTTGCAAGCTCACCCGCAGCGGTTAAGCCGCACGGCCCCGAACCTATTACAGCTACTTTAACGTTTGCTTTATTTACCGCAAGCACATCCTCACCTTTATTAAGAGAGTAAGAGCTTTCGTTGTTTTCATTCTTAACAACTTCCTTTTTAAAAAGAGCGTGCGTATCGGCAACAAACCTTTCAAGTTTACCTATTGCCATAGGTTTGCCTTTTATACCTAAAACGCATTTGCCCTCGCACTGAAGTTCTTGCGGACAAACGCGCCCCGTAATGGCAGGCAAGCTGTTTGTTTTGCTTATAATTTCGTATGCTTTATCAAATTCTTCTTGCGCAACGGCAGCAATAAACGACGGTATATCGTTATTTATAGGACAACCACTCACACACATAGGCTTTTTACAGTGCAAACAACGTTTTGCCTCGGCGACCGCTTGCTCTTTTGTAAAGCCTTGCTCGGCTTCGTCAAAATTTAGCCCGTTCACATTATTCGGTAAAGCTTGTTCATTTAGTTTTTCCGCTTGTTTAAAAAGATTGCAAGCTTTCTCTCTGCGGCAATTTTCATGCTCTATATACCTTTGATTGGCAACAATAAGTTCTTCAAAATCTACATTAGCACCGTCAAAATCAGGTCCGTCTATGCAAGCAAACTTGCGTTTCTCTCCCACGGTAAGTCTGCATCCGCCGCATAATCCTGTACCGTCCATCAT
>CAZPFZ010000136.1:0-4664 GCA_964585955.1 uncultured Acidiphilium sp. | reverse complement strand
GCCTTTGTAGCCACCTTTAGAGTCACGGTTGTATTTTCCGCCGTTACCCTTGTAACCGCCGCGAGCAGATTTTTTAGCGGGTTTTTTGCCATAGCGAATGGGTTTTGTACCTGCGTTTTTACTGCGTTCTGCTAAAAGGGGTCTGCTATCCTTTAATTCGTTGGGAACAATTACCAAATAACGGTTAGGTTCTTTGCCTTCGGACTCTGTTTTTACATCGGGGTTTTCGGCAAGTGTGGTATGAATGATTCTTCTTTCGAAGGGATTCATTGGTTCAAGATTGATTTTTCTACCTGTTCTTACTGATTTTGCAGCAAGCTTGTTTGCAAGTTCAACAAGAATGTCTTCACGTTTTTTGCGATAATTTTCGCAATCTACAACAACACGTTTGTAGTCTTCCCTGCCGATATTGGCAACGGCGCCTGCAAGACATTGCAATGCATCTAATACTTCGCCGCGATAACCGATAAGAAACGATGAGTTGGTTGAAATAAGATTAATACAGATTTTGTCCTCAATATCGGTGGCGATTTCTGTATCAACGCTGATGTTAACTTTTTCAAAAAGTCCTTCTAAAAACTTAACCGCTCTTTGCGAATCTTTAAGCTTTTTGGATACAGAAACTTTGGCGGGAACGGGTTTTTTGAATAATCCGCCTTTTTGAGCATCTTCTAAAACCACATAATCGACTTCGTCTACGCTTACACCGAGTTGTTCTGCCCCCGATTTAACAGCATCTTCAACTGTTTTGCCGTAAACTTCAATATTATCCATATATTTGCTCCTTTTGTAGCGCCACTCGGCGCAATGTTATTAACTGATTAATTACTTCTTTTTCTTTTTATTATTTTTAAGCTCGTTTAATTCTTTTATTCTGCCGGTGCGTTTAAGCTCGATTTCTTTAGCTTCTTGCTCGGCGAGTTTTTCAAAACGTTTTTCTACAATCCAATTTATAATAAGCGTTGACGCTAAACTGAATAACGAGTTTACTACTATATAAATAGAAAACGAAGCGGTATACATAAACGAGAATATACCGAACATTAAAGGCATCATCCAAGTCATCATTTTTTGAGATTGTGCCGCCGTACCGTTTTCACCTTCTACTGTAGAAAGTTCCATTTGCGACTTACTCATTTTATTCATAATAACTTGCTGCAAAAGCATTGTGCCTATTGATAAAACAACTAAAATCAAATAACCGTTAGGTTGCGATTTTTCTTCGGTTAGGGCAGCTGTAAGCTCGTTGTATTGCTCATCGGTCATACCCGTGATTTTATTATTTACTCCGCCACAAGAAGATTTGCAAGATGCAACACAACCGGCATCTTTAACAAAATTGTATTCGGCAAACGAACCTTTTATGGGGTGTTGCCAAGGTAAATCTTGCGACCAAATGTTTTTTACCCACAAGAATGAAAGATCGTGGGTTTTATAATTTTCTAAAGCGGCGATTCTTGCCACTTGCTGAACTTCGGACTTAACTGTTTTTGCAGCGCAAGCTTCAACAAGCTCGGTGCAAAACTTTGCCATTACGGCTTTTTCGGTGTATTTTTCGCCATTTTCATCCACACCGCATTTATCTAAATTAAATGAATACACTCCGCCGTTTTCAATAATTTGACCTTCTTCGCCTACCGTATAAGCCGATAAAAGTCCTTCTTGCCCTTTTGCGATCTCGTCGTATAATTTTTTGACGTTTTCGCTTGTTACGTCCATTGTGAAGCGGGCGTTGTATTCGTTGTTTTTATCTACGCTTAAGTTATAGTCTTTTAAAGTTTGCTCGTTTTGAGCAAGCGTATAAAGATTTATATAATATTGCGGTTTAGAATTGTCTTCGCCGTCGTTTGTGTAAACGTAAATTTTATCGGAATTTTGTTGAGCGTAAGTGACGACAGCTTGTTCATAAGCCGCAGACATATCGCAAAAAACCTGATAGTTTGCGTAATTTGAATAGTTAGAAAATTGCCCTATTACAACAATAAAAAAGACCAAGTTTAAAAGCGTGGGCAAGCAAGTAGCAAAGGGGCTGTAATTGTTTTCTTTATACAGCGCTTGCATTTTGCGTTGATATAACTCGCTGTTATTCGCATATTGACGTTGAAGTTTTTCAAGTTCGGGGCGAATTTTTTCCATTCTAATCGTGTTTTTCTTGGTTGAAACACGCGATATAATATCGAACGGAAGGGTTATAGCTTTTAAAATAAGCGTAAAAACGATTATACCCAAACCGATACTGCCGCATCCTTCGATAAGCGCTTTAATTATGTTACCTAACCAATTAAGCGAAACATCGTTGGATAGTTGCCCTACGGTGGAAACCGTCACGGATAATATATTTGATAAATCCATTTTACTCCTATATAAATTTTAAGCGGATTAATAAAGCCATTTTTTTACGTTTGGATCGTCAGGCGGATCAAAACCGCCCACGTTAAAAGGATTACACCTTAAAATCCTGAATAAAATTAAAGTAAAGGCTTTAATAAAACTGTATTTTTCTAACGCCTCAATCGCATAAATACTGCACGTGGGGGTAAAAATACAGCCGCTATTCAAGCCCTTCGATATGTATTTTTTATAAAATTTTAAAATCTTAATACAAAAGCGGTTAAGCATTCAAAAGGTTTTCCTTCTTAAGAATAACACCCAACTCTTCTTTAAAGCGGTGAAAAGAATATTCGTCAGACGGTTTAGGTACTATAACTATATAATAATTTCCTTTAAAGTCACACAAATAATCTTTCACAGCCGCACGAAGCAGTCTTTTAACTCTGTTACGAACAACGGCACAGCCGTTTTTTTTGCTTACCGAATAGCCTATTTTTAAAGATTTGCTTTTTACAAAAACAAGCATAACGGTTTTGCCGTAACACTTTTTTCCTTTTTTGAAAACCAGATCAAAATCGCTTCGCCTTTTTAATCTGTTATCCAACGTAATTATGCAGAAAGTTTATGACGACCTTTAGCTCTTCTTCTTTTTAAAACGTTTCTTCCGCTTTTAGTAGCCATTCTTTTTCTGAAGCCGTGTACTTTGCTTCTTTGTCTTTTCTTAGGTTGATAAGTTCTTTTCATTTTATATATCCTCCGAATATTGCCTTTATTGTTTTAAGCACTTTTTCTATTTTATTTATTTTTGTGCCGTTTGTCAACGAATTTTGCATTGTTTAGCGTTTATTTACTTAATTATTAAATGCTTATTCGCAATAAAAGGGCATTTTTTGTAATTTTTATATAATTTGCGGCTATTAGCCGTTCATTCTTATGGGTAAAATTAAATACAAGCTGTTATTATCGCCGTTAGGTCTTATAATACAAGGCGATATGGGCGAGTTGAGTGAAAACTTAATAAAATCGTCGTTTATGGCATGCAAGCAATCTATTATGTACTTACTGTTGAATGCGATTGTTACATCTTTACCTTCAAGCGAGATAAGCACGTTTTCGTTTACCGTGCCTATATCCGAATTGGATGTAATGTTAACGTAATTTTCTTTTACGTCTAAAATAACAAGATTGTTGGTCATAGCCCTTGCAACGATGGAAGCGCGCCCTACTGCGTTTTCAAAAATAACTTTGTTCGCTTTGAACGTTGTAATAAAGCTATCGGGTATTATATGCTTGTAGTCTATATATTCACCCTCTAAAAGTCTTGCCGTTAAAACAGTTCTGTCAACTTCGACGAGCATTTTTTTGTCTTGAATAATTATTGTTACATATTCTTCGTCTTTATCGAGTAAACGAATAAGTTCGTTTAACGCCCTTGACGGAATAATAGCTTTTATGTTGCCGTAAATTTCTTTGGCAGGTTGACGGCAAAAAGCCAATCTGAAACCATCCAAGGCAACACAATTTATAAAATCGTCGTCGGCTTCTAACAAGCAGCCCCTTAAAATAGGACGGCTTTCGTCTTGCAAGCAGCAAAAAACAGTTCTTGAAACGAGATCCTTAAAGTCCTTTTGGAGCATTGTGAATGAATTTTCGTTAAGCTGCTTATCTATAATCGGAAAATCTTCAGCACCTAACGTGTTTATATACCCGCACGAAGAGCTGTACGTGATTTTTAATTTAGTATCTTCGAGATAAAGTTCGAGTTCGTCTTCTTCTTCCAATTTTTTAACGAGATCGGCAAAAATTTTACCGTTGACGAGTGTTTCGCCCTCCATAAAAGTTTCGGCGTCAATCGTTTTTTCTATAGCTATTTCGGTATCGGTTGCAAGTAAGGTGAGATTATCTCCCTTACATGTTAATTTTATGCATTCTAAAAAAGGGTTTTGACCTTTTCCGCTAATGGCTTTAACAACTTTTGATACAGCGTTTGAAAGCTCGATTGCCTTAACTATCGTTTTCATCAGGTGCCTCCGAAGATTTAAAGATTTTTTATATTAAACAGTATTAATAACAGTAGGTGCTTGTGATTTTGTGGATAACCGACTTTTTTGCAGTATTCAAGCCGAATTTTTAATCACAATAACTGTTGATGAAATTGTGCGTTTCTGTGTTTTTGTTTGTGGATAACTAAAAAACAGTGTGTATAACATCTTTTAGTTCGCGAATTTTTTATTATAAAGCACAGATTGCTTTTTTGCTTGATTGTTGTTTTTGGTTTTTGCTTTTAAATCAGGTTCACCGACAAAAACAACACAGCATATATAATTATATAA
>CAZPFZ010000135.1:0-4704 GCA_964585955.1 uncultured Acidiphilium sp. | reverse complement strand
CTATAATATTTAAAAAGTCAATAATATTTTCTTGACGAAATTTATTTTTTGACAACTCTTTTACTCTTTTTTTAAAAAAATCCCGTAAGATTTTCCTTTTTAATATCCAAAAATTAACCATATTGTTTGCAAAAATAACAAAAAGTGCGCCTATAGGTCGATTATCGGCATATAGACGCATTTTTTAAAGTTGAAAAATTAAATTAATAAAACAATGGGAAATCTTTTATTAAAAGTTTGACCTTTTCTTTAACCGATTTAATGGCTTTTGGACCGTAAAAAACAACATCGGCTATCATATCGGCTATTTGATACATTTGTTTTTCGCCCATGCCACGCGTTGTTACGGCAGGCGTGCCGATTCGTATTCCGCTTGTAACCGACGGCGAACGTTTTTCGTTGGGAACGGTATTTTTATTGACGGTTATGTTTGCTTTTTCCAAGTTTTTTTCAAGTTGGACACCGGTAACATCGATGTTAGATAAATCAAGTAAAATTAGGTGATTATCCGTCCCACCCGACACAAGCTGCAAATTACGTTGTTTTAACCCGTTTGCCAAAGCTGCCGAGTTTTTTACAATTGCCGTTTGATACTCTTTAAATTGTTCGGTTAAAGCTTCGCCGAAAGCAACCGCCTTACCTGCAATAACGTGTTCGAGCGGACCGCCTTGCGTTCCCGGAAAAACAGCTTTATCTATAGCTTTTGCATACATTTCTTTACACAAAATAATTCCGCCGCGAGGTCCGCGCAAGGTTTTATGCGTTGTGCTTGTTACAACATCGGCATAAGGTACGGGGTTTGGATGTAATCCTGCGGCAACAAGACCGGCAATATGCGCCATATCTACCATAAGTAAAGCACCGCATTTATCGGCAATTTGACGAAAACGCGCAAAATCTATAGTCCTTGGATAAGCACTAGCCCCTGCTACGATTAATTTGGGCTTTTGCTCTACCGCTATACGCTCAACTTGATCGTAATCTATATATCCGGTTTCGGGATTGACTCCATACGAAATAACATTAAAATATTTGCCGCTTACGTTCACCTTGCTGCCATGCGTAAGATGCCCGCCGTGCGATAAATTCATGCCCATTATGGTATCGCCGGGGTTAAGCAAGGCAAAATATACGGCAAAGTTTGCATTTGCACCACTGTGCGGTTGAACGTTGGCATGTTCGCAACCATAAAGTTTTTTAAGCCTTTCTATTGCAATATTTTCAATTACATCTATATATTTACAACCGCCGTAATAACGTTTTTCAGGATACCCTTCGGCATATTTGTTAGTAAGCACGCTACCAACAGCCTGCAATACTGCAGGTGAAACAAAATTTTCACTTGCAATAAGTTCTATGGTGTTTTTTTGTCTTAACGTTTCTTTTTTTATTGCGTTATATACTTCGGCATCGCCGTTTTTTAAATATGTATAATTTATCGCCATACGCCTTACTCCTTATACTTTTATTTAGATATAGCCTTTGTATCATAATACCATTATTTTCGCTAAAAAACAAATAAAAAAGTGCAACAAAACAAATTAGCTTTTAAATATTTAAGACATTTTTACTAATTTTTAACAAAAAGTCGGGCTATAGGTCGATTATCGCAATATTCGTTTTTATCGACGCCAAACAAAAACGCGGCGGTATTTTGTGTGTTTTATAACAAAAACCGCCGCTATACATTTATTTAATATGCTTTTTAAGCAGGTCTAACGGTAATTTCGCCGTTAACAACGTCTGCTATAAGTTGGTCACCCTCTTTTAAATTTCCGCCCAAAATAGTTTTTGCCGCTTGAATTTCGACAGTGCTTTCGATATACCGTTTTAAAGGACGCGCACCGTAAACGACATCGTAACCACACTCTACTATTTTATCTTTCGCCGCGGCAGTAACGCTTAATTTAAGCTGCTGTTTTTCTAACCGTTTGGCAAGTTTCGCAAGCAATAAATCAACAATTTTGTATACACTTGCTTTATTGAGCGGCGTAAACATGACGATATCGTCTAATCTATTTAAAAACTCCGGCCTGAAAGTTTTTTTAAGCAACGCGTTAACGCTGTTGCGCGCGTTTTCACTCATGCTTTCGTTTTGTTCCATATCGTCTAAAATGTAGCTGCTGCCCAAATTGGACGTCATAATAATAATTGTGTTTTTAAAGTTTACCGTTCTACCCTGCCCGTCTGTAATTCTGCCGTCATCCAACACCTGCAACAAAACGTTGAAAACATCCGGGTGTGCTTTTTCTATTTCATCGAACAAAACCACCGAATAAGGTTTTCTTCTTATAGCTTCAGTAAGCTGTCCTCCTTCATCGTAACCGACATACCCCGGAGGAGCGCCTATCAAACGGGTAACCGAGAATTTTTCCATATACTCGGACATATCTATTCGAACAATATTTCGCTCGTCGTCAAAAAGGTATTCGGCAAGTGTTTTTGCAAGCTCGGTTTTACCAACCCCTGTGGGGCCGAGGAACATAAATGAGCCTATAGGTCGATTTTCGTCGGATATACCTGCGCGCGAACGCAATATTGCTTGTGCGACTTTTTCAACTGCTTCGTCCTGCCCGATAACTCTTTCATGCAGTTTTTCGGGGAGTTTTAACAGTTTTTGTTTTTCGCCTTGCATAAGTTTGCTTACGGGAATAGATGTCCATTTGCAAACTATTTGAGCAATTTCGTCGGCGGTAACTTCGTTGCGCAACAAATGCGACTGGTCACTATTAGCTGTTTTTTGCTCCTCGTTTAAAAGTTGTTTTTTAAGTTCGGGCAGTTTACTATATTGCAATTTTGCGGCATTTTCATAATCGCCGATGCGCTTTGATTTTTCAATTTCGTAATTAACTCGATCTATTTCCTCTTTTACGCGTTTTACGCTGTCTATTTCGCTTTTTTCGTTTTCCCAACGCGTTTTTAGTTCGGCAAACTCGGCACGTTTTTCGCTTAATTCCTTTTTTAGGCTTAGCAGCCTGCTTTTAGAAAGCTCGTCAGTCTCTTTGGAAAGCGCAAGTTCTTCCATTTGCAACTGTATAATACGCCTTGAAATAACATCCATTTCGGTGGGCATACTATCTATTTCGGTGCGCAACATTGCGCAAGCTTCGTCTACCAAATCTATTGCTTTATCGGGTAAAAATCTATCGGTAATGTACCTATCGGATAAAGTTGCAGCAGAAACCAAAGCGTTATCGTGAATTTTTACGCCGTGGAATATTTCGTAACGTTCTTTAAGTCCGCGCAAAATGGTTACAGTATCTTCCACAGTCGGTTGATCTACCGTAACGGGCTGAAACCTGCGTTCAAGCGCGGGATCTTTTTCTATATATTTTGTGTATTCGTCTAACGTAGTAGCGCCTATGCAATGCAATTCACCGCGCGCAAGCATAGGTTTTAACAAATTGCCGGCATCCATACTGCCCTCGGTTTTGCCCGCGCCAACTATGGTGTGCAACTCGTCTATAAACAAAAGCATTCTGCCTTCTTGCTTTTTTATCTCGTTTAAAACGGCTTTTAAACGTTCTTCAAACTCACCGCGATATTTTGCGCCCGCTATTAGCGCGCCCATATCCAAAGCAAAAATATGCTTATTTTTTAACCCCTCGGGTACATCACCGTCTACAATACGTTTAGCAAGCCCTTCTACAATAGCCGTTTTACCTACACCCGGTTCACCTATTAACACTGGGTTATTTTTTGTTTTTCTTGACAAAATGCGTATAACGTTACGTATTTCTTCATCTCTGCCTATAACGGGATCTAACTTGCCGCTTTTTGCGCGTTCTACTAAATCGTCGCCGTATTTTTTTAACGCATCGTAAGTATCTTCAGGGTTATCTCCTTTGTTTGGCGCGCTTTTTACCTCGCTTAAAAGTGTGGTAAACTTTTTTTCGGTTAAGCCGTATTTTGTAAATAACTTTTTTAAAAAATCCGATGGATTTTTAAGCGTTGCGATAAATAAATGTTCAACCCCCACAAACTCATCACCGCCGCTTGATGCAAGTTTTTCAGCAAATGCAATAACGCGCGCAAGCTCATTGCCGATATATACGTTTGCTCCCGCACCCGTTACGGACGGCAAACCCTGAATATATGAGTCTACCTCTCTGTTCATATCTACGCCGCTTATACCCGCCTTGGATAAAAGTTGAGTTATTAATCCACTGCCGTCGCTCAGCAAGGCATTAACAAGATGCTCCTGCTTGATTTCCTGATTATTTTGTACAAGAGCTCTATTTTGTGCTTCTCTTAACGCACTTAATGCTTTTTGCGTATATTTTTCTTCGTTCATGTTTTAAGCTCCTTTTATTTTTTTTGCCGAACAATCGTTGCAAGCTTACCATTTTAAGTAATGATTTAAGCACTCGCATTTATTGAGTGTTAGCACTCTTCTTGTTTGACTGCTAATATTATAATACCAAAAAAAGCAAAAGTCAAGCATTTACCGCAAAATGTTTTGCACATTTTGTATTTTTATATACTTTTTTAAGAGTTCAACTCAGCAACAGTTAAACATAAAAAGAAAACATATAAATTTTACCGCAGATAACAGTTATAATACAAAAAAATTTTTATGCATTAGAAAGTTACCCTATTCAGTTTTTAAATTTTAAGTTTTAAAATTTATTTAATTTTTGACTGACAGGTCATACTTTTATTATACCCAACAGGAGTTCTTATTTCAATACCCATCAATAAACC
>CAZPFZ010000134.1:0-4788 GCA_964585955.1 uncultured Acidiphilium sp. | reverse complement strand
ACGCGATATAGATAAAGCTGTTAAGCGTGATTTTAAAGAATACCGTTAATTATAATTTTTTAAATTTGTATTAAAAAATAGAGTAAAAACCGATTAATTTTCGTTAAAAATATATATGAGGGAAAAATTTGGTAAAGGAGAAAAACCGTGAGAGATAAAATTGCCGTAATAATAGGCGCAGGTCCTGCAGGGCTTACCGCCGCATACGAACTACTTACAAAAACACAAGATATAATGCCTATTATTTTAGAGGCAGAAGATTTTATCGGAGGAATATCTAGGACGGTTAAATATAAAGGCAACCGTATGGATATAGGCGGTCATAGGTTTTTTTCAAAGGATCAATCGGTTGTCGATTTATGGACGAGCTTTTTGCCTTTACAAGGCGCGCCCGCTTATGATGATTTAAAGCTTGAAACACAAAAACCGCTTGAACAAGGCGGACCGGATCCCGAAAAAACGGATGACGTTATGCTTGTAAGAAACAGGCTGTCGCGCATTATATTTTTACATAAATTTTTTGATTACCCCATTTCGTTAAAAGCTCAAACATTTATAAATATGGGTTTTGGTCGCACAATGAAAGCGGGTTTTGGTTATTTGGGATCTTGCATACATAAAAGAAAGGAAGATAATTTAGAAAACTTTTATATAAACCGTTTTGGTAAGCCGCTGTATGAAATGTTTTTTATGGATTATACCGAAAAATTGTGGGGCGTGCACCCACGCAATATTTCAGCAGATTGGGGCGCACAAAGGGTTAAAGGTCTATCCATTAAAAAGGCAATATTAAATGCGCTTGCAAAGCCCTTTAAAAAGAAAAATGCGCAGGTGGAAACAAGCCTTATAGAGCAATTTTATTATCCCAAAAAGGGTCCCGGTCAGCTTTATGAAAGTATGGCGGATAAAATTGTTGAACTCGGCGGTCAAATTATCAAAAATTCAACGGTTACGCGCGTCAACATTAAGAATAACGCTATAAGTTCGGTTGTTGCCGTAAGCGGCGGACAAGAAAAGGTTTACCAAGGCGATTATTTTATTTCCTCCATGCCCATAAAGGATTTAATAGAAGCTATAGGCGAACAAAACACGGGCAAGAACGTATACGACATAGCCGTTAATTTGCCCTATCGTGATTTTATAACAGTAGGGCTTTTGCTCGATAAACTAAAGGTAAAAAACAAAACGAAAATAAAAACCTTAAACAATATTGTGCCCGATTGCTGGATGTATGTGCAAGATCGCGACGTAAAGCTTGGCAGAATTCAAATTTTTAACAACTGGTCGCCTTATATGGTTGAAAATCCCGATGAAAAAGTTTGGGTGGGGCTTGAATATTTTTGTGCCGAAGGCGACGATATGTGGACTGCACCTGATGGCGATTTTAAAGATTTTGCAGTAAAAGAGCTAATAAAAATCGGCGTTATAGAAAGTGAACAAAACGTGCTCGATAGCACTGTAATACACGTTAAAAAAGCATATCCTGCATATTTTGGTACATACGCGCAATTCGATACCGTAAAAGATTATTTAAATTCGGTAGGCAATTTGTGGTGCATTGGCAGAAACGGTCAGCACAGATATAACAATATGGATCACTCTATGGCTACCGCAATGGTTGCTTGCAATAATATAATTAACGGAATTTCCGATAAAGCGGACGTATGGAACGTTAATACCGAAAAAGAATACCATGAAGAAAAAAGCAGCGAAAACAAGGCGCAGTAATGTAGCGCTTGCAAAAACAAATAAGACGGCTAAAAATGCGCAAGAAGATAAAATAACGCGCATCGATGTCGGTAGTTTTGAAAAAAACAGCAATGCCACCGCAAATAACGCACAACAAACTAACAAAAACGCGGCGGAACTATCTCAAAATGGTGCCGTAGAACAAGAAAGTTGTGCCATTTTAGGTGATTTCAAAAGCAATTTAAAGGTTACGCTTATATACTTTCTCGTGTTTTTGGGTGCATTTCTAATTACCTTTGGTGCGTATTTTATATTAAAACCAACCTATTCGATTGAAGAGGTAGGTTCGGTTGCTCAGTCGGTGGCGGTTTTCGGGTTAATCATTTGTGCTATTTTATGTGTGATTTTAAAGCAAACGCACGAACTTACGCCCGATAAACTTATAATTTTTATTTTGCTCGGCGGTTTTATTTTAAGGCTTGCCTATATGCTTTATACCCCCGTTACGGTAAGACAGCAAGATACTTTTACTAAAAATTATGATGGGCACGCAGCTTATGCCGATATTATTTTTTCAACAGGCAAGTTGCCTCAAACTAATGACTATCAGTTTTATCATCCGCCGCTTAATGCACTTGTTCAGTCGGCGTTTATGCATTTTATAGATTGGTTAACGCCTTGTTTTAACAGTTTGTTTGGCAAATTTGGCTTTTCAGTTGAAAATTATCTTGTCGGAATGCCCGATTACGATTGTGTTACCGATTACGGCTATTATTTGTATTCGGCAACTCAAATATTAGCGGTAATGTATTCCGCCGTAACAATGGTTACGCTTGTAAAAACAATGCGGTTATTAGGCGTTAAAGGGTATGCGCTTGCAGCGCTTTCGGCGCTCGCTGTGTTCTTCCCTCGGCATATACAGTTTTCGGGGATGGTTAATAACGACGCTATATCATATATGTTTCAAATGCTTGCCCTTTATTATTGCATAAAGTGGTGGAAAAACGGCAAAAAATTCTTGCATTTAATGCTTTGCTCTTTGTTTATAGGGCTCGGCATGATGGCAAAAATTTCTTGCGCTACAATAGCTTTGCCAATAGCTGCTGTGTTTATTTACGAATTTGTTGGCACTCTAAAACGCGCGCCCGAAAGTATGCCTTTATGGAAAATGGTTGTGCATTACGGATTGTTTTTATGTGTTTGCGCACCTATAGGGTTATGGTTTCAGGTTTATGCAAAAATAAAATTCGATCAGCCGTTCGGCTATGTTTTTTCCAATTTAAACCATAGGCTTTATACGGGCGATCATTCGCTGTTTTCTCGCTTGTTTGTAACGTTTAATCCGCGGGAATATTTTGGTTCGCTTTATTGCAGACCGTTCGATTACCATTATAATTTATTCTTGTATGCGTTAAGGTCGTCGTTATTTGGGGAATTTAGCTATAGCCGCGGTAATCCTTTTGCTGTTTCGGCTTTGGTAATGGCATTTATTGCCGCAGTAATGCTTGTTATTTCGGTTGTGTATTGCATTGTGCTTTATTTTAAAAATGGCAAAAAAACCGATAACGACGAGCAAGCAAGAAAGGGCATTTATATTATTGTTTGCTTAACGCTGTCGCAAATTATTAGTGAAGTATATTTTTATGTAAAAATGCCTTACGGCTGCACTATGGATTTTAGGTATATAATGCCAATTATTTTAGGCGTTGTAATGACTTATTATTATACGCAAAAAAGGCTGAAAACGGTTGGTTCTCAAACGGCAAAAGGCATTGCTTGCTTAAGTTCTGTATCCGTTTATATAATGACGGCGCTTATGATTATGTTTTATTGCGTGTGTATTTAAAGCACCGCGAGCGTTAAGGAAAATATATGAAAGAAGATAATTTACAAAAGAATGATTTTAACACAGACCAAGAGCAAAACGGCAAAGTAGGTAACGTCGGAAAAACTCGCACGCATCAAACAAAAAAACAACTTTTTTGGGAGATTTTCAGGTTTTTAATTGTCGGCGGTACGGCAACGGTTTTCGATTATGCCGTTTCCTATTTGTTTTATGCAATTATTTTGCCGCCCTCGGTAATAGGTGATACTTTCGCGCTTGTCCTTTCAACGGCGCTTGGATTTTGCGTGGGGCTTGCCGTTAATTGGGTGCTTTCAATAACCTTCGTTTTTAAGCAGGTTTCCGACGAAAAATCGGCAAAATCAGGCAAATCATTTCTTGTTTTTACACTTGTTGGCGTTGTGGGGCTTGTTATAACTGAAGTGGGCATGCATTTGGGTGTAAATTTGTTTCCGCAAATACTAATTTTCGGTTCAAGCACTTTTTTAAACGCAGAATGGAAATGGTGGTTATGCAAAGTTGTTATGACTTGCATAGTTTTAGTGTGGAACTATTTAGGGCGCAAAATTTTAATTTTTAAGTAAAAATATTGCTTTGTGTTTTTAGTTTTTTGTTGTAATACGCCGTAATTAATAAAAAAAGCTTGAAAAAAATCTTGCGTTATGTTATAATGCATACATAAAAAATCGCGTTTGTGTTTTTTAATACTAAATGCGCGATAATCAACCTATAGCCAGACTTTTTGTGTTTTTGTGTTTGCTATAAAGCAAGCGATAAACATTTGTGTGTGTTTTGCATATTATAAAAGTAGCTGTTAGGTGAAATGTAAAAAAAGTTAAAAATTATTTGTAATTACGGGGGTGTAACGGTTTCGACTGTATAGGATTTGGAAAGTGTAAGCATACCGCAGACCGTGGCTGCGTTAAAAAACGGGAAAAACTTTAAAATTAAATGCTAATAACAATTACGCATTCGCTGCTTAATTAAAAGCGGCTGTCTTCTCTTGTTTTACCGTGGGATAAGAAGAGGGCATCATTAACACGGTCAACGTTTATTTTGTTTTGACTGCGGCAAAATAACGTATTAAGTAGTCTTTTGCGCGGGTTGCCCGTCGGTTGGCTGCCTTGCGAGGAGGATAAAAGCCGAATAAGTATGTAGAAAACTTTTGGGGTTTTATGCAACACGGCGGTTCAACTCCGCCCATCTCCACCAAACAGGAATAAAACGAACCAAACCGATAAGGTTTCGTTCGTTTT
>CAZPFZ010000133.1:0-4852 GCA_964585955.1 uncultured Acidiphilium sp. | reverse complement strand
GCTTAAAATGCGCCGTGATAAGGACGTCTTTATGCTTTTACGCAACGTTGCCGACCGAAACGCCGCCGAACTTTTGCGCGGTAAGGATATTTTTGCCGTAAAATCCGATATTCACAGGGAAAAAGGCAAATATTTTATTTGTGACGTTATCGGTTGCGATTTGCTTTTATCCGACGGCACTTCGTTTGGTAAAATAATCGATATTTTAAGCGCAAGAACGGATATTTATTATCTTCAAACAAAATCGGGCAAGGCTATTTTCCCGCTTATTAAAGAGCTTAACGCAAAATTCAATATCGAGCAAAAACAAGTTATCGTCGATAAAGATGTTTTTCTGCAAGAGGTAAGATATGAGGATTGATATTCTTACTCTTTTCCCAGATATGTTTGCGCCTTTAAAAGAAAGCATTATTGGCAGAGCGGTAAACGGCGGCAAGGTGGATATATGTGTTACCGACATACGCGATTTCACCTTGGATAAGCATAACAAATGCGACGATTACCCCTTTGGCGGTGGTGCGGGAATGCTTATGATGCCGCAACCTATTGCATCGGCTATAGAACATTTAGATCCCGACCATAAAGCTTTAAGGGTTTATATGTCGCCCAAGGGCAAAAGGTTTGAACAAAAACACATAAAAAAAATGCTAAAAAACGAGCGTTTAATATTTTTGTGTGGTCATTACGAAGGTGTTGATCAGCGCGTGCTTGATAAATATATCGATGCAGAAGTTTCCATCGGAGATTACGTTTTAACGGGTGGCGAGTTGCCCGCAATGGTTATAACCGATGCAATTTGCCGTTATGTAGATGGTGTTATCGACGGTGAAAGTTTAAAAGACGAAAGTTTTACCGATAATCTTTTAGAATATCCGCAATATACTCGTCCGCAAAATTTTATGGGCGAGCAAGTGCCCGAAGTTCTCGTTTCGGGCAACCATAAGCTTGTCGATAAATGGCGCCTTGAAAAAGCCGAAGAGCTTACCAAACAAAAGCGCCCCGATTTATATCGCAAATATATACGTGCGAAACAGCGCGCCGAGGAAAAAGAAAAGCTTTTAAAACAAAAACAAAAACAGCAAAGGCGCGCGGCATTAAAAAAAGAGGGCGAAAATTAAATCTTTTCGCTAATGCATAACAGGTGAGATTATGCTTTGTTTACGAGATTATGTAAATACAGACGAGCAAATTTTGCTCGGCTTTATAAAAGACGAACGCGATTTTAGGCTTTGGACAGCCGATCGCTACGGCGAATATCCTTTAAATGGCGGCGAAATAAACGCAAACTATAAAAAATGTGCTGAAAACTGTTTTTTTAAGCCTTTTATGGTAGAGGAAAACGGCACTCCGATAGGGCATTTTATTTTGCGCAATCCTACCGCCGACCCGCGCGTTTTTCGCATAGGTTTTGTTTTAGTCGATAAAAACTTGCGCGGCAAAGGTTATGGTCAAAAAATAATACAACTTGCCGTGCGTTACGCTTATAATACTTTAAATGCAACGCAAGTAAACCTCGGTGTTTTTATCAACAATAAAAGCGCAGTGGAGTGTTATAAAAAAGCAGGGTTCGAGCTTGTTTTAAGAAGCCCTAACGATATCGACGATGCAAACGAAGTGCGTTTTTACAACTTTTACGGCGAGCAGTGGGAATACGGTAAAATGGTATACCGCCCATAATTATGCTTGCTTTGTGGTTGATTTTTATTTTAGTAAAGTAATACAAATGTAAATTTTTTTAGGGAGTAATAACTTATGGATATGAGTCACATACAATGGTTTCCCGGTCATATGACCAAAGCCATGCGCATGATGGAAGATAATATTAAGTTGGTTGACGGGGTGATCTTTGTTTTAGATGCCCGTGCTCCGTTTGCGTGCATAAATAAAACTCTTGAAAAAAAATTAGAAAATCGTCCCTTTTTATATGTTTTAAATAAGTGCGACCTAATATCCGAAAGCGATAAGGATTATATTGTAAAAACATTAACACAACAGGGCAAAAAGGTTGTTTGCGCAATAGGCACTTCTTCAAGCGGTTGCAAAAATATTTACCCTGCATTTTGTTCATTGCTCTCTGAAAAAATAGAGCGTAACAAAGCAAAAGGCATAACAAAAACCTTGCGTGCAATGGTTGCAGGCGTACCTAATACGGGTAAATCAACAGTTATAAACGCTCTTTGCGGCAAAAAAGTTGCTCAAGTGGGCAACAAAGCAGGCGTTACGCGCGGCAAACAGTGGATTCGCTTGGACGGATTCGAACTGCTCGATACACCCGGAACAATGCCCCCTTCAATAGAAAATAACGAATACGGTTTGCATCTTGCCATAATAGGCAGCCTTAACGATGCTATTATCGACGAAAGCGATTTGTGCTTAGAGCTCATAAAGTATTTGATGAAAATTAATCCGCAGTGTTTAGCTGAAAGATATTCCGTTGAAATAGCAGATCAAGAACCTCTTGCCGTTTACGAGCAAATTTGTGTAAAACGCGGCTACCTTTCAAAAGGCGGCGTATATGATTATTCAAGGTGTGCGTTAGCCGTTACCGATGATTTTAGAAAGGGCAAACTTGGAAAAATATGTTTAGAGGGGAAAACTTCGTTATAGGCAAAAGTGAGCCTATAAGTCGATTATTAAAACATTATGACCGATAAAGAATTAGAAAAATTAAAGTACGAATACGAATATTTAAAAAAGGGGGCAAAATATATCGCCGGCACCGACGAGGTCGGTAGAGGACCACTTGCGGGACCTGTTGTATGTTGTGCAATTATTATGCCACTCGATGAAGAAAACATTATCGAAGGTGTAGACGATAGCAAAAAGTTATCTGCAAAAAAGCGCGAAAAACTTGCCGAAGAAATTCTGGCAAAAGCAATTGCTGTTAAAATTTGCCGAAAAGAGCCAGCCGAAATAGATGAATTTAATATTTTACAAGCTACAAAAATGTGTATGGCGGACTGCGTTAACGGTTTAAGCGTTACGCCCGACGTTTTGTTTGTAGATGCGCTCGCAATCGATACAGCCGTTCCTTGCGTGCCTATTGTTCGCGGCGATGCTTTAAGTTATACTATAGGTTGCGCATCAATAGTAGCCAAAGTATATAGAGATAAACTTATGGATGAATATGCCGAAAAATATCCCATCTACTTCTTTGAAAAAAATAAAGGGTACGGAACAGCCGCACATATAAAAGCTATTAAGGAGAACGGACCGTGCGTTTTACACAGACGGAGTTTTATAAAAAACTTTTGGGTAGAAGCGGAGAGCGACAAGCCGAAAAATTTTTAAAACAAAACAAATACAAAATCATTGAAAAAAACTACACAACCAAATTCGGCGAAGCCGATTTAATAGCGCGTTATAAAGATCTAATCGTTTTTATCGAGGTGAAAACGCGAACAAGTCAAGCATACGGCATGCCATGTGATGCAGTCGATTATACAAAGCGTTCGCACTATATAAAAATTGCGGAATATTATTTAATGACGCATGAAGAATATAGTGGTCTTTGCGTAAGATTTGATGTTATAGAAATTTTAAACGACCAAATAAACCATATCCAAAACGCATTCGATTGCAATTGAATTTTAAAAAATTGAGGGTAAAAAATCTGGCTATAAGTCGATTATCAATATATTATGAAAATTTCAGTTTCTGTGGCTTCCGGGGTAGAGGCCGTCACAAAAAGGGAGCTTTTTGCTCTTGGTATAAAAGATGCCCCCGCTTATAACGGTCGAATTATTTTCGATGGCGACGAGCGCGACGTATGCGCTTGCAATTTATTATTGCGTACTGCAAACAGAGTATATATTCAGCTCGCTTGCTTTACGGCTAAGTCATTTGACGAACTTTACGATGGTGTAAAGCAAATAGAATGGGAAAAATATCTTTCGCAAAATGCAAAAATTGATGTAAGCGCAAAGTGTGTCGATAGTGTTTTGCATGCCGTTTCGGTAACGCAAAGCATTACCAAAAAAGCTATATGCGACAGACTTTCGTTCGGTAAAGGCATTTTAAGCGAAAACGGAGAAAGATATAGGGTAGAAACTGCCATTTATAAAGATAAAGTTACCGTTTGCTTAGATACTTCCGGTAGTGGTTTGCACCGTAGGGGATATCGCGGACTCGTAGGCGAAGCTCCTTTAAAAGAAACTTTAGCAAGCGCTTTAATACGCTTATCCGTTTGGAATGCCGAGCGTCCTTTTGCCGATTTATTTTGCGGTAGCGGAACAATCGCAATAGAAGCTGCCATGTTTGCCAAAAGAATTCCTGCCGGAGGCATGCGCGATTTTGACTTTTTGCATTGGCAAAAATTCGATAGTTCTGTTTTTGAAGAACTTAAAAAACAGGCATTTTCTCAAATTAAGGATATACCTTTGCATATAAGTGCCTTCGATATTGACGAAAATCAGCTAAAACTTGCCAGAAAGCATGCTCAGCTTGCAGGTGTTCAAAACGATATACATTTTCAAAAAGCCGATGTAAGCGAATTTTCATCAAAGAAAAAATACGGCGTAATAATAACAAATCCGCCTTATGGCGAGCGTTTGTCCGAGCGTTCCGAAATAGAATGGTTAATGCGTGATTACGGCGATGTTTATAAAAAACTAAACGATTGGTGTGCTTATACCATTACTCCCGTAACCGATTTCGAGCGTCTTTTTGGTAAAGGCGCCGATAAAAAACGTAAATTATACAACGGACCTATTGAGTGTACGCTGTATGCAATGCTTGGCAATCCCCCGCCTAAAAAGGGTGAGTATTAATTAATAAAGTCGCGCTATAAGTCTATTATCTACATATTTTAATAAAAAACTTCGGAGTAATTAGTGTTAAAAAAGTTAATTAC
>CAZPFZ010000132.1:0-4922 GCA_964585955.1 uncultured Acidiphilium sp. | reverse complement strand
ATATACAATACCTGCAACAGCTGCTAAAGCCAAAACCAAGCCGATTATACCAAAGGCAACACTGTTAAATAACGTACCCGCGAACAAGCTGCCAAAAATATTTACCAAGAACGCCATAACGTATGCAAACGCACATTGATAACCTATAGCAAACCACATCCATTTAATGTTGTTCATTTCTCTCTTGATTGCACCGATAGCAGCAAAGCAAGGTGCGCAAAGCAAGTTAAATACAAGGAAGGAATAAGCCGTAACTTTTGTAAATGCTGCAGCAATTGACGTTGACGAACCACAAAGAACAGACATTGTACCAACAATATTTTCTTTAGCGACAATACCTGTTATAGAAGCAACAGTTGCTTGCCAATTACCAAACCCTAACGGATAGAACACCCAACAAATAGCACTACCGATTTTAGCAAGAATACTTGCATCTAACCGATCTTCGGCGAGTAATCCGAATACGCCGTCAACAAAGCCGAAACGGCTGAGGAACCAAATAACTATTGTGGAAAGTAAAATTATTGTTCCTGCTTTTTTAATAAAGGACCAACCCCTTTCCCACATACTCCTCATAACGTTACCGAATGTAGGCCAGTGGTAAGCGGGCAATTCCATAACGAAAGGAGCGGGATCGCCGGAGAACATTTTTGTCTTTTTCAAAATTATTCCCGACAATATTATTGCCGCAATACCTATAAAGTATGCGGAGGGAGCAACCCACCAAGCCCCACCAAAAACAACACCGGCTATCATGGCGATAAAGGGAACCTTAGCGCCGCAAGGAATAAAGGTTGTTGTCATAATGGTCATTCTACGATCTCTTTCGTTTTCAATCGTTCTTGAAGCCATAATCCCCGGAATGCCGCAACCCGTGCCTATGAGCATAGGAATAAACGATTTACCCGAAAGTCCGAATTTACGGAAAATTCTATCAAGAACGAAGGCAATACGCGCCATATATCCGCAAGCTTCTAAAAAGGCAAGGAATATAAACAAAATAAGTATTTGAGGAACAAAACCTAAAACTCCGCCCACACCGGCGATTATTCCGTCGAGGATAAGTCCCTTTAACCAACCTGCACAGTTAATGGCATCCAAACCGCTTTCAACCAAAACGGGAATACCGGGGACCCATACGCCGTAATCGGCGGGATCGGGTGCTTGACAGTTATATGTTTGTGCATAAATAGAAACTGCATTTTGCAAATCTTCGAGCGTTGCCGAAGCTTCAGAAATAACTGCTGTTTCTTCGTCTGTTTCGAGATATGAAACCTTGCCGAATTTATCGCTGTTTGCCTTTACGAAGGCAAGGAATTTTTCCACTTCGGAAGCTGCAAGAGCTTGATCGAAATCTTCGGATTCGCTGTCGATTGCATTTTGCAAATCTTCCATATTCGCGTAAGCGCTGTCTACCGCTTGCATATAACCTTGCAAAATACCGTCGACTTCGGCAAACTCTTCGTCAGCGTCGGAATATTTAACGCCTTCGTCATTTTTTTGAATACCAAGCAAGTGCCAACCGTCGCCAAACACTCCGTCGTTAACCCAATCGGTTGCCCACGCACCTACCGTAGTTACCGAAATAAAGTAAACCAAAAACATAATTGCCGCAAATATAGGCAATGCAGCCCAACGGTTTGTTACAACCTTATCTATTTTATCCGAAACGGAAAGAGCTCCCGAATTTTTCTTTTTATAGCACCCCTTTAACAGTTCGGCTATGTAAACATACCTTTCGTTTGTGATAATGCTTTCGGCATCGTCGTCAAGCTCTTTTTCGGCACCCTGAATATCGTTTTCGATATGCGCCATAACTTCGGGTGCGATGTTGAGCTTTTCCATAGCTTTTTCGTCACGTTCAAAAATTTTGATGGCGTACCAACGTTGCTGTTCTTCGGGCATATTGTGAACGGCAGCTTCTTCTATATGAGCAAGCGCGTGTTCGACCGCGCCCGAAAAAGTGTGCATGGGAATAGGCTTTTTTTCTTCGGCGGCTTTAATAGCTTCTTGCGCGGCTATAAAAACGCCGTCGCCTTTAAGTGCCGAAATTTCGGTAATTTTGCAACCGAGTTTTCTTGAAAGTTCGTCAGTATTGATTTTGTCGCCGTTTTTTCTTACCACGTCCATCATGTTGAGCGCGATTACCATAGGTATACCGAGTTCTAATAGCTGCGTTGTAAGATATAAGTTACGTTCGAGGTTGGTTGCGTCGATTATGTTTAAAACGACGTCCGGGCGTTCGTTAATTAAATAATTTCTTGCCACAACCTCTTCTAAAGTGTAAGGGGATAGCGAGTAAATACCGGGAAGGTCCGTTACCGTTACACCCTCGTGTTTTTTAAGCTTGCCCTCTTTTTTTTCAACCGTAACGCCGGGCCAGTTACCCACGAATTGATTGGAACCCGTAAGCGAATTGAACAGCGTCGTTTTGCCGCAGTTAGGGTTACCTGCAAGCGCGATTCTGATATCCATTATATTATCTCCTTTATACAATTATACATATCTGCTTTTAGCTTTGCTTTCAGCTTGCAATTTAATTTTTTTTATTCGACTTCTATCATGTCCGCATCGGCTTTACGCAACGATAATTCGTAACCGCGCACGGTAATTTCAATAGGATCGCCGAGCGGTGCAACTTTACGAACATAAACGCTTGTTCCCTTAGTTAGTCCCATATCCATAATTCTGCGCTTTATTGCGCCTTCGCCGTTAAGCTTGGTAACCTTAACGGTTTCGCCAACCTTAACCTCTTTTAACGTTTTCATATATAACTCCTTTTACTTTTATACCTTATTAACAATATTTTATTAAAAGTTTGCCCTTTATTCGCGCTTTTAACTTTGCACATTAAGCCGAAGTATAAGATATTCGACTTATAGCCCGACTTTTGTAAAAAAATCAAACGCTTAAAGTCTGCCTTTAAACCATTATTTTTTGCGCCATTTCGCGACTGATGGCAACCCTTACTTCTTTCACGTTTACTATAATGTTGCCGCCGATAGAGTTTATAACGCTAACACTTCCGCCAACTACAAACCCTAAATCTTCAAGATGTTTTTTTACTTCCGGCGAACCGCCTACCTTTTTTATAATATTAACTTCGCCTGCTTCTGCAAATGTCAACGGTAACATAATTTTTCTCCTTTTAATGTAATAATATTTAAAGTCGCGTTAACAGTTAAAAACTACGCAATAATCTTAACAAATAATTAAAAAATTTTTTATTTCTCGATGTTAGTTAAGGCTAACAACTCAGCTTAAAAAATGTTAGCACTTGCTAACCGTCTATCAGTATATGACAATAAATAAAAAAAGTCAACGTTTTTTTCGCCGTTTTTAAAAAAACTCAAAAAAATTTAATTGATGCCCCAAAAGACGTATTTTAGGCTAAATAAGTTCCATCCCTTAATGCCCAAAGGCTAAAAACTAAAAAACCGAATGCCTTATTTTATCAATCGGCACTCGGTTTTTTTACAAATTAAGCATTGTAATATTTTTTTACAATTTCGTTCATTTTATCAAAGCATTTTTCCATATCGGAAACAAGTTTAAACTGCGTTCTTGCGCGGTCCAAATTATGATTTTCTCTTTTCACCCTGAAATAAACGTCGCCGTTTAAGTGGTCGCCTAAAAATCTTATTCCACATTCGTAAGTCATCATAATAGCGCCGAGTGCGAGATTATCTGCTTCGTTTTGAGTCATTGTCGAGCGCAGTGCCGACATATATCCCTTAACGTAAGTTTCAAACAAATTAATATCGAAATTAACCTTTGAAAGATCTTGTTCGTCTTCAGCCGCGGGGTTACAACCAAAGCGGATTGAATCGCCAAAATCGTAAACTATAGTGCCCGGCATAATGGTATCTAAGTCTATTACAGCTACCGCTTTATCCGTTTTATTATCTATAAGAACGTTGTTAAGCTTTGTATCGTTATGAGTAACTTTTAAGGGAATCGCACCGCTTTCGAGCTGATTTACTATAACGTCTGTAATATTTTCACGCGATAGAGCAAAATCTATTTCAGGCTGAACCGAGCTTGCGCGCCCTGCTTTATTTTGCTCTATTGCCAACTTAAAATCGGCAAAACGCTTTTTAGTATTGTGAAAATTAGGCAGCGGTTCATATAAAACAGATGCGTCAAACGAAGCAAGCATATTGGCAAAATTGCCAAAAGCAACGGCACTTTCGTAAAAATGCACGGGCTTTTCTACTACTTGATAGGCTGTAGCGTCATCTATAAACAAATATACCCTAAAATAATTTTCGCCGTTGAAATAATAATTTTCACCTGCTTTTGTTTTTACCACGGTTAACGTTTCGCGGTCGGGATCTCCTCCGCGTTCGAGTATTATTTTACGCGAATACTCCGTTACGGCAGAAATATTATTCATAAGGCGCGGAACATCGGTAAACAAATTAGAATTAACGCGCTGTAAAATATATTTGAATTGTTTTTCGCCATCGGACGTAATAAGCAAAAATGTTTGATTTATATGCCCTTCTCCGTAAGGATTACAGCTTAAAAATTCACCATTTAGGTTAAATTGACGGCTAATATTTAAAAAATCGTACATAATTCCTCCCGCGGGCAAAAAAACAAACCCACCTGCTCGATTATTTAAGCCGCACACCGCGGCAAGCAAATTTTGCAAAGGTTTTTTTTAGCCCGTTTAATAGCTACAGTATACAAAAAAAATATTACATTATCAACAAAAGAAAACAAGCTATTTGATTTTTACTCTTTTTTTGCCGTGAAAAAGTCTTTTTATGCAAAAACGGAGCAACCTTAAAAAAGTTGCTCCGTAAAACCAATAAACAAAACTTCTAATTAATTGTACAAAAAACATAACAAACACCCGGTTTATGGAGGAAAAAACGGGGTACCCGTGCTATATTTATTATTGTACTATATATTTA
>CAZPFZ010000131.1:0-4952 GCA_964585955.1 uncultured Acidiphilium sp. | reverse complement strand
CAATTACAAACGCAAGTGCAAAAAAAGGTTAATTTTGTACCTTGTAAGGCGTTTCAATACGTAAATAATGGAAAAGAAAAAGAATAATCAGGAGTGATTTTACTATATGAATTACAAAGTTGAAAAAAATGACAAGAACGAACTTAAAACGACAATGGATTTTTCCAAAGAAGAATGGCAGTCATGCAATATGCAGGCTTACGAAAAGAATAAAAAGAAATTCAGTGTTCCCGGTTTTAGAAAAGGACATGTTCCTTACCATTTGTTTGTAAAATGTTATGGCGAACAGCCTTTATTCGAAGACGCACTTAATTTTGCTTTTTCAGAAAATTATTTTGATATACTTGAAAAAGAATCCGAATATAAAGTAATCGACGGACCTTCTATAGAAGATTTTAAAATGAATGACGACGGCAGTATTACAATTGTTGCAACCGCTCCGCTTAACCCCGAAGTAAAATTAGGAAAATATAAGGGTATAAAGATTGAAAAAGTTGAGTATAATGTAACCGATGAAGATATAAACGCCGAAGCCGAAAAGCTCCGTGATAGAAATTCTCGTGAAGTTGAAGTAACGGATAGACCCGTTCAAGACGGTGATATATGTGAACTTGATTATTCAGGCTCTATCGATAACGTTAAATTTGAAGGCGGTACGGCTGAACATCAACGTTTGGTTATAGGTAGCAATACATTCATTCCCGGGTTTGAAGAACAAATAAAGGGAATGACTGTAGGCGGAGAAAGGGATATAACTGTAAAATTCCCCGATGAATATGGCGCAAAAGAATTAGCCGGTAAGGTTGCTGTTTTTGCAATCAAGCTTCATTCTATTAAGTTTAAAGAATTGCCTGAATTAACTGATGAATTCATTAAAGATGCTGTCGGCGAAGAAAGTGTTGAAGCATACAAGGCAAATCTTAAAGAAAAAATGCAAAAACAAAATGATGATAGGGCAAAAAGAGAAACTGAAGATAAGCTTGTTAAGCTTATTGCCGATTCTTCCGAAGTTGAAATTCCTAAATGTATTATCGAACGCACCATTGACGGAATGGTTGAAGAAATGTCCTACCGTATGATGTATCAAGGTCTTAAGATGGAAGATTATCTTAAGTATACAAATCAAACAATGGAAAGCTATCGTAAGGGATTTGAAGAATCAGCCAAAGAAAGGGCAAAGGCTCAGTTAATAGTCGAAAAAATTATCGAGGTAGAAAATATTACGGCTACCGATGAAGAGGTTGAAGCTAAAATAAAAGAACAGGCAGCTTCGGTTGAAAAAGAATACGAGGAATATAAAGCAAATATGCCCGAACGTCAAATCGAGTATGTTAAGCAGTCTATCGTAATCGATAAACTTTTTGCATTCCTTACGGAAAACAATAAAATAGCTTAAAACAACAATAAGGAGTCTTATGGCATTAATTCCTATGGTTGTAGAGCAATCGAATAGGGGGGAACGCTCCTACGATATTTATTCGAGATTGCTTGAAAACAGAATAATTTTTATAACTGGCGAAATAGATGACGCTGTTGCAAACACTGTGGTTGCGCAGCTCATTTATTTAGAGTCGAAAGATCCCGAAAAGGATATTTATTTATATATAAACAGTCCCGGTGGTAGCGTTACTGCGGGGCTTGCTATTTACGATACGATGAATTATGTAAAATGTGACGTATCAACAATATGTATAGGTCTTGCGGCAAGCATGGGGGCGTTTTTGTTATCGAGTGGAACCAAGGGCAAAAGATTTGCTTTGCCTAATGCCGAAATAATGATCCATCAACCTCTCGGCGGCGCACAAGGTCAAGCAAGCGATATAGAAATTCAAGCTCGTCATATAATAAAAACAAAGCAAAAGCTTAATAAAATATTGGCTGAAAACACGGGAAAAGATTTGTCTGTTATAGAAGCCGATACCGATAGGGATAACTATATGTCCGCCGAAGACGCTAAAATATATGGACTTATAGACGATGTTTTTTATAAAAGATAATTAACGGTAAAGAGGTAAAATGGCAAATAACGATTTTAAAAATAATGATGTGCATTGTTCTTTTTGCGGAAAACCCAATTCCGAAGTAAAAAAACTCATAGCCGGACCAAACGGTGTGTATATTTGCGATGAATGCGTTGAAATATGCGAAAGGGTTATGCGTGAAAAGGATAAAAAGTCTTTAAAAAACGCCGTTCCGTTAAAAACTCCGGCGGAAATAAAAGCTGAACTCGATAAATATATTGTCGGACAAGATCAAGCAAAAAAAGTTTTATCCGTGGCTGTGTATAATCACTATAAGCGCATCAATTTTACCGAAAAGAACAAAAAAAGTTGTGCCGACGATATAGAAATAGAAAAAAGTAATATTTTGATGCTCGGTCCTACCGGTAGCGGAAAAACCTTACTTGCTCGCACTTTGGCAAAAATTCTCGATGTCCCATTTGCTGTAGCCGATGCTACCACATTGACTGAAGCCGGTTATGTTGGCGAAGATGTTGAAAATATATTGCTTAAACTTATTCAAAACGCCGATTACGATATTGAAAAGGCGCAACGCGGTATAATTTATATTGACGAAATAGATAAAATAGCTCGTAAAAGTGAAAATATGTCTATTACGCGCGATGTATCGGGAGAGGGTGTCCAACAAGCTTTGTTAAAAATAATCGAAAGTACGGTTGCTGCAGTTCCTCCGCAAGGGGGAAGAAAACATCCTCAACAAGAAGTTTTGCGTATAGATACAACGAATATTTTGTTTATTTGCGGTGGCGCGTTTGTAGGGTTAGATAAAATAATAGATGAACGTAAAGCCGACGATGCCGGTTTAGGTTTTGGCAGTAAGGTAGTAGTAAAAGGCGACAAGGACGATTGTAAACCGCTTGAGGATATTCAACCTCACGATTTAACCAAGTACGGCTTAATACCTGAATTTGTCGGAAGACTGCCTATAGTGGTAAGTTTAAGCGCGCTTAACGAGGATGCTTTGGTAAAAATTATGACCGAGCCCAAAAATGCCATTGTTAAACAATATAAAAAGCTTTTAGAAATAGATAATGTCGAATTGGAAATAGAAGATTTAGCCGTGCGAGAAATTGCAAAAAAAGCAATGGAATTAAAAACAGGCGCAAGGGGACTGAGAACTATTTTTGAAGGTTTTATGATTGATACAATGTACGATTTGCCCAATGACGATTCGGTAAAAAAGATTATTATTAATCAAAATGTGGTTGTCGGTAGCGAAAAACCCAAAGTTATCAAAAAGGAAATAGCGTAACAGTCAAATAAGCTGAAAAAATTAAATAAAAAATCAAAGGTTTTTTCTTTCGGGAAGAGACCTTTTTTGTTTTTGTTAAAAAAGTGATAATGGGTTAAAGTAAGAAAAAAATTTTTCAAAATTTATGTATATGGGTTAAAAATGGTTGCCATGGGTCAAAAAATATGTTATTATAATGCTACAGAATACAAAAGGGGGTAAAATATGTTCTTCGGTAAATTTTTACATCAAATCGATGACCGCGGCAGATTAAGAATTCCGCCTGCTTTTAAAGATGAGCTTGGTAAAAATTTCTATTTTGTTTGCGGTGCACCGGGCGTTATAAATGTTTTCCCCCGTGAAGTCATAGAGGATCAATTCGAAACACTATTTGAGAATATGAGTATTTTCGATGCAGATGATGAAGAAGCTTTAATTGATTACAGTAAAAGAATTTCGGGTGCAATCGAAGATAAGCAAGGCAGGGTAACGCTTCCTAAGGAATTTCTTGATTTTGCTAACTTAAAAAAAGATATATGCACTATTGGTGTTGGTAAATATATATCCATAATGAGTAGCGATTACAAACCTGCATCAAATAAAACATATTCTGATACTCTTGCACACATCAACAAAAAGCTTGAGAAAAAATAAAGGTGCAAGATGGAATTTTTACATATACCCGTGATGCTCGAAGAGTGTCTTACGGCGCTTAATCTAAAAGACAACGCAATATATTTTGACGGAACGCTTGGCGGTGGTGGTCATTCTTTTGAAATATTAAACCGAACTAAGAATTCCCGTCTTATTGCTACCGATTTAGATATTGAGGCGATTGAGGCGGCAACGCAGAAACTTAGTCCATATAATGGCAGGTATAGCTTGGTTCATGATAATTTTAAAAATTTTTTAAATGTTATTCAAGAGCAAGGCGTTAACGAAATTGATGGAGCATTATTGGATTTAGGTGTTTCAAGCCACCAATTAGATGAAAGGGAAAGAGGTTTTTCGTATATGTCTGACGATGTTAGGCTTAATATGAAAATGAACGCCGATTCACCTTTATCTGCTTATAACGTAGTAAACGAATATAGCGAAAAAAAATTAAAAGAAATATTGTTCCTTTACGGCGAAGAACGTTTTTCGGCAAATATAGCTCGCAATATAGTAGTTGAAAGGGGAAAACACCCTATTGAAACTACAGGCGAATTAGTCCGAATAATCGAAAGAAGTATTCCCGCAAAATTCAAGAAGGACGGACATCCGGCAAGACGTACCTTCCAGGCAATAAGAATAGAAGTAAACGGAGAACTTGACGGATTGGATAAAGCCGTACATGATATTGCTTCTAAGTTAAAAAAGGGCGGAAGGCTTGCGGTAATAACCTTCCATTCATTAGAGGACCGCATAATCAAACATGCTTTTATAGATTTAGCTACAGGATGCGTGTGCAATAAAAATATTCCCGTATGTATTTGCGGAAGAACGCAACAAGCTAAAATTTTAACAAAAAAACCTATAACGGCAAACGAACGGGAATTACAGCTTAATACACGCAGTTCAAGTGCAAAACTTCGCGTTATTGAAAAAATCTAAAAAGATTTTGCAATTTTTTTAATTAATCGTGCACACTATTTGCATAAGTCCTATGTATAATTATTAAGGATAAAATGCATTATATATATGAATAAATTATAAGG
>CAZPFZ010000130.1:0-4957 GCA_964585955.1 uncultured Acidiphilium sp. | reverse complement strand
ATATATGCGTATGCAAAATTTGTCAACCTTTTTTTTAATTTAGTATATGCAAAATAGCAATAAATAATAAACGGTGTTTTTTTCAATCAAAGTCAAAAACGACCTTGTTTTCTTTGTCTAATTTAAGTTTGCCGTAAAATTGTTTGCCACTTTTAGAAACAAAAGAAAGTTGATCGGTTTTTTCGCCGGATAATATTTTTTGAACTTGCGTTTTGTTTATAAGTGTGCCCAAAATTTGTAGGCTAATTTTAAAAGAACAGCCTTCTTTATATCCTGCACAGCCATAGCCGTATTTGCCCTTAATTATGTTGTTGCCGCAAACGGGGCAAGTACCCACTTGTTCACCGTAAAAGGGTATATCGTCTGTTTTGTCGCGTTCAAAAACCTCGCTTATTTCTTGTTTTGCCATGTCAACGCTTTGGTTAATATTTATTTCACCGCGATAAACCTTTTTTAAAGCTTGTCCCAATTCGCTCGTCTTATATTTGTCCATGCTTATTTTTAGGGCGGAAAGTTGCTCAATAAGGTATCTGCCTTCGCGTTCAATATGATAAACGTCTTTTTTTAGCGAAATATATCCGTTCTTTTTTGCGTTTTCAATAATGCCCGTGCGCGTTGCTTCGGTGCCGAGTTCTAACCCTTTAAAAATTGCCTTGTAGTCTTCGTCGTCATTTTCGCTGTCGGCTTTTTCATCTTTAAATGGGTTTTTGAGATAGTTATTTAATGTTTCAATAGTGTAGTGCTTTGGCGCCGAAGTTTGCTTTTCTTCAGGCGCGAAATTAACGTTTATTTTGTCGCCTTTGTTTAAATCGGGTAAGATTTTGTCTTTTTTGTCACTGCCGTCATATTTTGTCCACCCCGGCGTGAGAATTACGGTGCCTTTCAGCAAATAATCTTCTTTTCCTCCGAGCGAAACGGTTAATTCGGTTTTTTCGGCAATGCATTCTTCGCTGCAAAAAACTGCAACAAAGCGGCGTAAAATTGCCGAGTAAACTAATTTTTCGTCTTCCGATAAAGCGTTTTTTTCGGGGATTTTATAGGTGGGCGTCAGTGCCGAGTGCGATTCAATCTTGCTGTCGTCAAAAATGTTTTTTTTGTCTTTAAAACAAACGGGATAGCCAAGTTTTGCAACATCCGAAATAATTTGTTTTATTTTGCTTTTTTCGTTGGTCGCAAGATATTCCGAATTGGTTCTCGGGTAGCTTATATATCCGTTTTCGTAAAGTTTTTGGGCAATGGCAAGGCTTTTTTCCATCGGCATTTTATATTTTTTACCCAAATAGTTTTGTAGTTTTGTAAGCGAATAAAGTTTTCCTGCGGAAAGCGTTTCCTTTTTGGATTTTTTATCTGTAACCACCGCATCCAACTTATTCATTCTTTCGCAGCAAAGCTCGGCTTTTGCTTTTTCTTGCTTGCCGAATTTGTATTTAGAAGTCAGTTCTATAATTTCGCCGTTGGTTTGCGCCCGCGATACAAGAGCATAGTAAGTTTCGGGAACAAATCTTTCAATTTCTAAATCGCGGTCGTAAATAGTTTTTACAATAGGTACTATTACTCTGCCCACGCGTAGCAGCGAACCGCATTTTAAGGTTACGTAGCGCGTAAGGTTAACGCCGTAAAGCCAATCAATGTAGGTGCGAGCAAAACCTTCGTTAGCTAAATTTTCGTATTCGCTTTCAGATTTCATTTCGCTAAACGCTTTTTTTACCGTTTGCGGCGTTTGGTCGGGTAGCCATAGTCTTAAAAAAGGCTTTTGGTTTTCGAGTGCGTGGTTTACGCATAGGCGAACAATAATTTCGCCTTCTCTATCCGAGTCGCCTGCATTTACAATTTGCGTAACGTCTTTGCGGTTAATAAGCATTTTTATAATATTAAACTGTTTTTTTATGCCGTCGTCGTCCCTTTTTAGTTTAAATTTGAATTTTTCGGGGAAACATGGCAAATTATCCATAGTCCAACGAGTTTTATCGCCTTTTAGCGGTTGGGCGGGTTGGTTGCTTTGCGTGGCTTGATTTATAGTGTTTTGCTCTTCGTTTCCGTAAATATAGTCCTCTATATCGCATAACGAAAATAAATGCCCGAACGCCCAAGTAACTATATATTCGTCATTTTCAAAATAACCGTTTTTCTTATTCATTTGTCCAAGTCCGGCAACAATGTTTCGCGCAAGGCTTGGTTTTTCCGCTATAATTGCTATCATAGTTTAATGGTAACATTTATTAAAAATAAAGTCAAATAAAAGTCGTGCGCAAAAATATTGCAAGTGCAAAAAGCTTGTTATTTTTTGATTACAATTAAATAAAAATACAGCATATATTTTTTTGTCTTTTATTCGATGCAAAAAAAAAGATTGTTTCTTTATGTTCTTTTGGTTGAGTTTTTTGTGGTTATATGGTATACTTTAATATAATCGCTTGCAACATTAGCGATCTGTTACGCTTTTGTGTTCTTAAAATATTTTACATCAGTAAATTAAAAATAGTTTAGAACATACTTTTTTATTTAAGTCGATAAAGTTTTTGTTAAACATTTGTGCCGATGAATATGCCGATAATCGACTTATAGCTTGCTTTTTTAATAGTTAGGAGGATGAATAATCATGCTGAGAACAGATATTTACACTCAGAAAATACGTCAACTCCGAGACACCCTGAAAGAGGCAGGGTACTCTCTTTGACGTCGATCGTTTAAGACAGGATCAAAAACAGTACGAAGAACAACTTGAATTGCCCGAGGTTTGGGGCGATTTGGAAAAGTCAACTCAAATATCGCGCAAGTTGCAGCACACAAAAAATCAACTTGCCGTATTCGATAAAACGGTAAACGCCGTTAACGATGTAGAAGCATTGCTTGAGCTTGCCGAAGAAGAAAACGACGAAAGTTACGCCGCCGAGATAGAAGATAATCTTAACAAAGCCGAAAAGGATATAGAAGAATTAAGATTACAAACGCTTCTTCGCGGCAAATACGACGGACTTAACGCCATTATGACGTTGCATTCGGGTGCAGGCGGAACCGAAGCTTGCGATTGGACGGAAATTCTTTATCGTATGTATATTTGTTATGCCGAAAAACACGGCTATAAGTTAACCGAGTTTGATAGGGTAGAGGGCGACGGCGCAGGAATAAAAAGCGTCACCTTTAAAATCGAAGGCGATAACGCATACGGATATTTAAAAGCTGAAAAGGGTGTGCACCGTTTGGTTAGAATTTCTCCCTTCGATGCAAACTCCCGTAGGCATACTTCCTTTGCCTCTGTAGAAGTTATGCCGGAAATAGATAACAGCGACGAAATAGTTATTCGCCCCGAAGAACTTAAAGTAGACACTTACCGTTCGAGCGGCGCAGGCGGCCAGCACGTAAACAAAACCGAGTCCGCAATAAGAATAACGCACTTGCCCACCGGCATTATAGTTGCTTGCCAAAACGAGCGCAGTCAGGTTCAAAACCGTGAACAAGCAATGAAAATGCTTATGAGTAAGCTTATAGAAAAGCGCGAAAGCGAGCGTATGGAAGAAGCCGCGTCTATAAAAGGCGAAATGAAAAAAATCGAATGGGGCAGTCAAATTCGCTCATACGTTTTTTGCCCTTATACCATGGTTAAAGATCATCGTACCGGATGTGAAACGGGTAACATTCAGTCTGTTATGGATGGCGAACTCGATCCCTTCATAATAGATTATTTGAAAAAATCATAATAAAGGCGCAATATTTATAAAACGCATTATTCAGCTTAAAACAAGGGCGTTATAATGCAATTTTTAAGGCGTAAAGTGTGTATTAGAAAAGTTTTTGCAAGGGATTTGCAAAACTACTTAAAATACCTTTTGCGGGTGTGAGTTATGAATTATTACGATAGAGTAAAGACTTACGAAATTAAAGAAAATCCTATAATTTTGGCGATAGAATCTTCGTGCGACGAAACTGCTTGCGCCGTGCTTCGCGGTAGAAATCAACTGCTTTCATCCGAAATAGAAAGTTCTATGACCGAGCATATAAAGTTTGGCGGAGTGGTGCCGGAAATTGCTTCTCGCGCGCACACTGCAGCTGTTTCGGTTGTTGTAAAACGCGCGGTAAAAAATGCAGGCATAAAGCTTAGCGATATAGACGCCGTTGCCGTAACTTACGGCGCGGGATTGTTAGGCGCGTTGCTTGTGGGCGTATCGTATGCAAAGGCGTTGGCTTTTTCTTTAAATGTTCCGCTTATTCCCGTAAGCCATATACGCGGGCACTTAGCCGCTATATATTTGGCGGATAAAACTCTAAAGCCGCCGTTTATATCACTACTTGCAAGCGGCGGACATACCGCTATTATAGAAGTTGAAGATTACGGAAAATATAAATTGCTCGGGCAAACTCTCGATGATGCCGCCGGTGAAGCGTTCGATAAAGCCGCCCGAGTTTTAGGGCTTGAATACCCCGGCGGACCTAATATAGAAAAACTTGCCCGAATGGGTGAAAACACAATAAAATTCCCCGCAATGTTAAAGGGCAAGGGCGGCTATGATTTTTCGTACAGCGGTTTAAAAACCGCGGTTATAAATTATGTGCATACGCAAACAATGGCGGGCAGAGATTACAGTAAAGCCGACGTAGCTTGTTCTTTTCAGCATGCGGCGGTAGATGTATTGGTAAAAAAAGCTATAACTGCTGCAAAAGAAAAAAAACTTGGCGTTATAACGGTGGGCGGCGGTGTTGCGGCTAACGGCTATTTGCGCGAAACATTGCAAAACAGTTGCGAAAAGGCTGGTTTAAAAGCTATTGTTCCGCCTAAAATATTGTGTACCGATAACGCCGCTATGATAGCAGCCGAGGGATACTTGCGTTACATAAATCGCGATTTTGCCGATTTAACCTTAAATGCTTGCGCAAGAGTAGAGCTTGAATAAACCGTACGGCGGTCAAGCTTAAATAAATACGGCAAAGCTTAAATAAAATACAAATAAGTAAAATAAAG
>CAZPFZ010000129.1:0-5009 GCA_964585955.1 uncultured Acidiphilium sp. | reverse complement strand
GGGTTGAAATACTTGTTTTTTTATGATATACTATTTTAGGAAACAATAAAGTACCGATATATCGGTTAAGTAAAGAGGAAAATAATGAGTTATGTAATAGCGTTGGATGAAGGCACCACTTCTACTCGCGCGGTGCTGTATAACACGCAATCACAAAAAATCGAAAAAATAAAAAGTATTCATATTCGTCAATATTATCCTTTGCCGTCGTATGTAGAAGAGTCTGCTTCTGAAATTTATTCATCGTCGCTTGCGGCGTTGGTTGAAATTATTGACGGAACGGGTGCAAAAAATATATCGGGCATCGGTATAACCAATCAGCGCGAAACAGTTGTTGCTTGGTCAAAATCCACAGGCAAGCCCTTGTACAACGCTATTATTTGGCAATGCCGCAGAACTGCCGATTATTGTAAAAAAATCGAAAACGTGTATGGTGAAATTATTCGCCAAAAAACGGGGCTTAAAGTTGATCCCTATTTTTCGGCGAGCAAAATGCGTTGGCTTTTAGATAACGTGCCCGAAGTTAAAAGTGCAAGCGAAAAAGAGGATTTATGTTTTGGTACTATAGAAACATTTCTTATTTTTAAACTGACGGGCGGTAAAAAATTTGTTACCGATTATACCAATGCTTCGCGCACTATGCTTTATAACATTAATACAAATCAGTGGGATGACGAACTGCTAAAAATATTCGGTATTCCGCGTTCGTCGCTTGCTCGCGTTGTATCGCCCGATAGCATTGTTGGCGAGTTTGAATACGGCAACCAAAAAATAAAAATTGCCGGCATTGCCGGGGATCAACAGTCCGCTGCTATAGGACAAGGCTGTTTTGGTTGCGGTTCGCTTAAAATAACTTACGGCACAGGTATGTTTATGCTTGCAAACATTGGCAAGCAATTTAAACTTAGCCAAAACGGATTGCTTACCACGCTTGGTTATGGCGAAAACGGACCTACATATATGTTCGAAGGTAGCGTGTTTAACGCCGGTAGCGCTATACAGTGGTTACGTGACGGACTTGACTTTTTCGAGAGATCTTCCGAAAGCGAAAAACTTGCATTGAGCGTATCGGACAACGGCGGTGTTTACGTTGTTCCCGCATTTACAGGGCTTGGCGCGCCTTATTGGGTGAGTGACGCAACCGGGATAATAAGCGGAATAACTCGCTCAACGGGCAAAGGTCATATTACGCGCGCCGTTTTAGAATCTATGGCATATTCGGCAAGAGATATTATAGAGGTGTGCGAAGAAGATAGCAATACCGTTTTTAACGAGATACGCGTTGATGGCGGAGCTTCGCAAAACAACTTTTTAATGCAGTTTCAGGCTAATGTGTTGGGCTGTACCGTAGACCGCCCCGTAGAGCGTGAAAGCACGGCTTTAGGCGCGGCATATTTGTGCCTTATTGCAATAGGCGAAAAAACGCTTTCGCAAGTAAAAAGCTTAAGGGTAAGCGAAAAATGTTTTTATCCCGAAAGCAACACAACTGTTTACGAAAAATATTACGGCGAATGGAAAAAAGCCGTTGAGAGGTGTATATATGATAAGAAGTGAATTTATAGCAAAAGACGGAAAAAAGATTTCTTATATTGAATGGTATAGGGTAGAACAACCTATCGGTGTTATACAAATATCGCACGGCATGGCAGAACACGCTATGCGTTACGACCTTTTCGCTAAAGAAATGAACAAACGCGGTTTTATAGTAGTTGCCGAAGATCATCGCGCACACGGCTATACCGATAAGCAAACTCTCGGTTATTCCGACGGAGACATTTGGGAAAACACTTTAAGTGATCTTACCGTGCTTGCCGAAAAGCTTAAAGAAAAATACAATTTGCCCTTGTTTATATTCGGGCATAGCTATGGATCCTTTTTAGCACAGGCTTTTATACGTAGGTATAACGGCTTAAGCGGAGCGGTAATCGGCGGTAGTAACTATCTTGCGGGCGCATCGGTTGCGTTGGGTAAAACGGTAGCTCATATGGGTATGAAGTTTAAGGGTGAACAAAAGCCATGCGAATTTGTTAAAAAACTGACATTTGATGCTTATAATAAAAAATATGCCGACGGAACCACTTTTATTTCATCACTTATTTCCGAATGTAAAAGATACGAAGCCGACGAAAATTGTAACTTTGTTTGCAGTAATAATTTTTATTACAGCTTTTTCAGCGGCGCGCAAAAATTATATAAACAAGGTGGAAGATCTTTAAAAGATTTTCCCATTCTACTCGTTGCCGGTGATGGCGATCCCGTAGGGAATATGGGTAAGGGTGTAATTAAGCTGGAAAATTGGTATAAAAAGCAAGGCGCAAACGTAAAAAGCAAACTTTACAAAGGTGTTCGCCACGAATATTTAAACGATACCTCTCGCGAGCAAGCCTTTAACGACATTGCAGAGTTTTATTTGCAAATTTTGCAGCGTTAAAACTTAAAGGGCATTTCTCTGCCTAAGAAATGTAAATCGAACAAGGCATAGGTCAGCAAGAACGGCTACTTGAATTAAACAAAGCCGCCATTCGCCAAATGAAAGTTTTGTCAAAAGAAACGTTACAACTTTCCGACCAAACGGATAGTGAATGAGGCGTAAAATGCAATTTTCAGAAAAAGTAAAGTATACAAGAATGAAATTGCTGTTAACGCAAGAAGCGTTGGCAAAGGAGCTCGGCGTATCATACGCCACCGTTTGCCGTTGGTAGAACTTACCCTGCGAGCCGCAAATCGTTTCGCAGGGTAAGTTTTATGCTTTTTGCGAGAGTAAAGGCGTTGAGTTTGAAGAAAAATTATAAGATTTTTTATAAATATGGCGTAACTTGTCATATTGAAGTAAAACAAAAAGTTTGCTTGAAATTTTGCGTTTGCTTGCAAGGAAGCATAGTGCCTTATGTAGAAAAAGACAACTTAATATCGTGTTTGCGGAACTTTACCCTTACACTTTTTAGGTCGGTGATAATTTTATCAGCGACTTTTTTACACTCAAAAATCAAAATAAGGAGAAAATAAAAATGAAAAATTATTATTAGAATTTATACCCAAACACATTATCAAATTAAAACAAAAAATGCGTAGCCACCATTATAGTGACTACGCATTTTTTGTCTTAAAAATAACTCTTATTGAAAGGTCCTCATGTGACTTTTCTTTTTTGTATGCCATTATCAATTTTAATGCAGTTTTTGTCCGCAAATAAAAAAGTATATATAGCAATTACAGTTTGGTTTTTTAATTATTTTTTAACTACATCATATTTATGAGAATCGTCCCATCTGCGACGAATAATAATTTCAGCAGTTAAATTTGTATTATCAAAGACGATCGACCATTGGGTGTTACTTGTAATATCGGTCTCACTTGGTTCTTGCGCTGCAGCTTTTAAAGCATCCCATGCCGTTTTATAATTAAAATTGCCTTCTTGTTCTTGAAAAACATCTTTAATAGCTTCATATCTTTCTTTACCATGACCATAAATATCATTGTATTGGTTTGGTAATACTTTATCAGCATAAATTGTGTAAAAGTTTGTTACAACATCAACAGGAGTTGCTACTAATTCACGAGTTTCGCTTTCACAATCCCACTCAACAACTTTTCCATTTCCTTTGGCATCATTGATATAAAAATGATAATCTTTATTAGAAGAAGCAAACATATCATATTGTCCAAGTAGCTCGACTGCTTCGTCAGTTGTAGCAGCTCTGTCAAGAACTAAACGTATTGCAAGCGTTGTAAAGATGTTATCCTTTTCTGTTTGTTGAAAAACAGGTTCGCTATCAACAACAAGGACCGCTATAGAAACACCTTTTTCGTTTATACCATCTAGACAAATAAACGGAGCTGTTAAAGTAGCTAGCTTTTTGGAAAAACTAGATAGTGGTTGATCGGCATTTACATTATTCAAAGCCGCAAAAGCAACCGATTTATAATAATTTTTGGGTGAACAATATACAAGCATCGCAGAGGTGTTCTTTTTAAAATCATAATTACGACCCATTAAATTATTCCCATCGGCAGTGGTCATACCGAAAGCAGAACAACCAAAAGAGGGTGCTTGTATTTTAACGGGCAATAATGGCAACGACTCTTTTAAAATTGCATCAAACATATCGTTATTACTTTCAATGCCATAGTCTATAATATCTTCAATGCTGTAATCATATTTTATTTCCATTGTATAAAGATCATATCCGTCATCGTATGAGGTAATCTTTTCAATAGAATTAATTGTATTAAATCTTGATGCATAAACACATACAAAAATTAATACCAAAACAAGAAGAACACTTATTACTCCGAGAACAGACCATAAAATTATTTTTTTCGTTTTTGACATATTATCCTCCGCACACAAATAATCATCATATATATTAAGTAATAACTTAATTTTGAGATCATTATATCATAGTTAAATTATACAAGTCAACTATTTTGATAAAATTTGCGCAAACCTTGAATTTTTGCGTGCAATTACCCATTTTGATACAATTTGCGTAAGGTGGATAAAAATGCGTACACTCATAAGTTAAATTGGATTATCTTTTTTTGTAAATTACTAACTCTGGGTTCTTACCGTTTTCTTCATAAGTGCACACGAGAAGAAAATCCATGTTTGCTGCTATACCAATGCATCTACAGCCAAATTTGCTTTCAAGTTGACTGCCGAGATACGTTTGCTTGTCGTCAAGAAATTTAATCTTTGTACCGTTGGGAAGCATGTATTCCATGTTGATAAATTCGCCCGATAACACGTTTAATGGTTTAGAATTACCAATTTTCTTGGAGAAGGAAGTCTGCTATATAGACAAGTTTAACGCCGTTTTCATTGCCCATTGCCAATCTATCCATACAAACTACATACTTTGGATAGTGGTCTTTGATTCTCAAAAGGTTATCTATCTCTCGATCAGATTCTGTTGGTAATTCTCTGCAAACTTGGATATATACCTTTTCATCCCTGCGTATGGCAACGAAGTCAATTTCTTTATCAACGTCTTTTCCAACATACACCT
>CAZPFZ010000128.1:0-5017 GCA_964585955.1 uncultured Acidiphilium sp. | reverse complement strand
ATAGTATATTATAAATAGGCTGTGTAATTTGGGTTGAGATGAAAAGTTACTTAATCCTTGACCGATATGGGAATCCGGAAATCCCGTCTCGTCTATATAAGGAAGATAATTTTCATTGACAAATGTGAGGGTTTAACTCTTGCGACTAACCAACCCCGAGGGTAGTGAGGTCATCTGCTTAACACACAGCGCAGATGATTTTTTTATTGCTCGACGGTTGACACACACGGCAAAGTTGTAAAACTTCCGATAAAAAACAAAAAGCCATTAAAAATCGGGAGAAAAAAGTTAGTATAAAACGGAGGACTTAAAATGGCAGGACAAAAAATTAGAATCAAATTGGCGGCTTACGATCACGAAATGGTAGATCAAGCTACGGCAAGAATCGTTGAAACAATGAAAAAAGCCGGCGCTAAAATCAGCGGACCTATTCCTCTTCCCACCGAAAAGGAAATAGTTACAATTCTTCGCTCACCGCACAAATATAAAGATAGCCGTGAACAATTTGAAATCAGAACTTATAAAAGACTTATAGACATCTACTCGACGAACGCAACAATACTTGATAGTATTCATCTTCCTGCGGGCGTTGATGTAAAAATAAAACTGTAATAACACAGGAGGTGAACTTTATCAATGAATAAAGCAATCATAGGAAAAAAATTAGGCATGACGCAGATCTTTTTCGATGACAAGGAAGATAAGAAGAACAGAGGAAAAGTAATCCCCGTAACGGTCGTGCAAGCAGGTCCGTGCCCCGTGGTGCAGATCAAAACGGTTGAAAAAGACGGATATTCGGCAGTTAAGGTCGCATATCAAAAGGTTAACGAAAAGTATTTAAACAAGCCTGAACTCGGTCAGTTTAAAAAAGCCGGCATCGAACCGCACAAATATCTTAAAGAATTCAGACTTGAAAATGCAGCCGAATATACGGTAGGCAAAGTTGTTTTGGTAGATACTTTTGCTACCGGCGACAAGGTTGACGTAGTAGGCATCACTAAAGGTCATGGTTATACCGGCGTTATTAAACGTTGGAATCAACACAGACTTAAAGAAACGCACGGTGTAGGCCCTGTACACAGAGAGGTTGGTTCAATGAGTGCCAACAGTTCTCCCTCAAGAGTTTTCAAAAATAAACATCTTGCCGGAAGATACGGTCACGAACAAGTAACCATTCAAAACCTCGAAGTTGTAAGAGTGGATCTCGAAAGAAACGTACTTTTAATTAAAGGTGCAATTCCGGGACCTAAAGGCGGAATCGTTTACATTAGCGACAGCGTAAAAGGTTAAGGAGAGTGAATTATAATGGCTACTATGAAAGTATATAATATGGAAGCTAAAGAAACGGGCGTTATCGAACTTAAAGATAGCTTGTTTCAACTTGAATATAAAGAAGCCCTCGTCCATCAGGCAGTAATAACTCGCCTTGCTAACGAAAGACAGGGGACAAAAAGCACTCTTACCAGAACTGAAGTAAGAGGCGGCGGAAAGAAACCTTTCAGACAGAAAGGAACAGGTAATGCTCGTCAGGGTTCTATAAGAGCTCCTCAATTTATAAAAGGCGGCGTTGTTTTTGCTCCTAAGTCAAGAGATTTCTCAATGAAGATGAATGCGAAAGCAAAAAGACTTGCTATGCTTACAGCTTTATCTGAAAAGGTAAGAAACGGCGAAATGTTCGTCATTGACGAAATAACCGTAGCTGAAGGCAAAACCAAAGAAATGGTTAAATTCTTAAATGCTTTCAATTTTGAAAAAACTGTTCTTTTGGTAATGGACAACAATGATGAAAAGGTAAGAAGAGCCGCAGGTAACATTGCTAAACTTCAAACTTTACCCGTTGAACAACTCAACACATACGATATAGTTAAAAACGCGGTTGTCGTTTTGGCTAAAGGTTCGGTCGAAAAATTACAGGAGGAAGCTGAATAATGGAAGCAAGAGATATTATAATCAGCCCCGTTCTCACCGAGAAAAGTTATCAAGATATAGCCAACAAGAAATACGTTTTCCGCGTGGCTAAAAATTCAAATAAAACCGAGATTAAATATGCCGTTGAAGAAATATTCGGCGTAGATGTTGAAAGCGTTCATACCATCAACGTACTCGGCAAGAAAAAGAGAATGGGAAGATACGAAGGGTATACTCCCGCATATAAAAAAGCAATAGTACAGCTTAAGAAGGATAGCAAGAGTATTGCGTTCTTCGATTCGTTGTCCTGACGACAGGAGGATATAAAAAATGGGTATTAAAAGATATAAACCTACTTCGCCTGCCCGCCGTTTAATGACGGTCAGCACATATGAAGAAATAACCTGCACAAAGCCCGAAAGATCTCTTCTTGAAGATAAAAGACATACGGGCGGCAGAAACGCTGTCGGCAGAATAACCGTAAGACATCGCGGCGGCGGTAACAAAACAAAATATCGTATTATCGACTTTAAGAGAAATAAAGACGGTATACCTGCAACTGTAAAGACCATCGAATATGATCCTAACAGAACTGCCAACATCGCTTTACTCCAATACAGAGATGGCGAAAAGAGATATATTCTCGCTCCTTTGGGACTCACCGTAGGTGATGTAATCATAAGTGGCGAAGGTGCCGATATTAAAGTTGGCAACGCTCTTAAGATTGAACAAATCCCTGTAGGTACGATGATTCACAACATTGAGCTTCAACCCGGTAAAGGCGGACAAATTGCCAGAGCTGCAGGTATTAGTGCTCAACTTATGGCTAAAGAAGGCGCTTATGCTCAAATCAAAATGCCCAGCGGCGAAATGAGATTGGTAAGCGTAAGATGTAAAGCTACTATCGGTCAAGTTGGTAACCTCGATAACGAAATCGTTAGAGTAGGTAAAGCAGGTAAGACGAGACATATGGGTATTAGACCTACTGTTAGAGGTTCTGTAATGAACCCCTGCGATCACCCCCATGGTGGTGGTGAAGGTAAGTCACCTGTAGGAAGACCCGGTCCTGTAACTCCTTGGGGTAAACCCGCTCTTGGTTACAAGACACGTAAGAAGAAGAACAGAACTGACAAGTTCATACTTAAGAGAGTGAACTGACGGAGGTTGATGAATAATGAGTAGAAGTGTTAAAAAGGGACCTTTTGTGCAACCCAAACTACTTGAAAGAGTAGAAAAAATGAATGCCGAAAACAAAAAATCGGTGCTTAAGACTTGGTCAAGAGCTTCGACGATCTTCCCCCAAATGGTAGGTCATACAATTGCTGTTTACGACGGCAGAAAACACGTTCCCGTTTACATCACCGAAGATATGGTTGGATGCAAACTCGGCGAATTTGCCGTAACCAGAACGTTCAAAGGACATTCCGGTTCCAAGACAACAGGCTAATCGGAGGATATGAATCATGGCTGGAAATACTAAAAAGAAAACAGAAAGAATTAAAGCAAATAAAGATTCAAGACCCAGAGCGATTGCTAAATACGTGAGAATTTCTCCGTATAAAGTAAGAGTAGTTCTTGATCTTATCAGAGATAAAAACGTTAACGAAGCAGTTGCTATTTTGGAAAATACTTCCAAAGCCGGTGCTGAACCTATCAGAAAGGTTGTTGAATCAGCTGCTGCTAATGCCGAGCATAACCTTAACATGAATAGGGCAGACCTTAAGGTTGCCGAATGTTTTGCCGATATGGGTCCCACTCTTAAGAGAATGCAACCCGTAAGCAAGGGCAGAGGTTATAGAATTCTTAAGAGAACGAGCCACATCACGGTAGTGCTCGATGCCGTTAAAAAGGAGGGCTGATATGGGACAGAAAGTTAATCCGCACGGTTTAAGAGTCGGCGTAATAAAAAGCTGGGATGCTCAGTGGTATGCCGATAAAAAAGATTTCGGTGCGCTTCTTAAAGAAGATTACGAAATTAGAACATATTTAAAGAAAAAATATTACGAAGCTGCTGTTACTTCGATTGCTATCGAACGTGCTGCTAACAGAGTATCTGTTACTATCCGCACGGCTCGCCCCGGTGTTTTAATCGGTAAAGCAGGTAGTGAAGTTGAAGTTATTAAAAACAGCCTTTCAAAAATGACTCACGGCAAACAAATTTCCATTAACATCGTTGAGGTTAAAAAACCCGATTGCGATGCTCAGCTTATTGCTGAATCTGTTGCCGGTCAGCTCGAAAAGAGAGCTTCTTTCAGAAGAAGCATGAAGCAAGCTATAAGCAGAGCTATGCGTATGGGCGTAAAAGGTATTAAAGTAATGGTTAGCGGAAGATTAGACGGCGCTGAAATTGCTCGTAGCGAACAATATCACGAAGGTTCTATTCCTTTGCAGACTATCCGTGCCGATATCGATTACGGTTTTAGTGAAGCTCATACAACTTTCGGCGTTATCGGCGTAAAAGTATGGGTTTATAACGGCGAAGTGCTCGGTGGAACTAAGAAACAAGGAGGCGAAGCATAATCATGTTAATGCCTAAAAGAGTAAAAAGAAGAAAAGTACAGCGCGGCAGAATGAAAGGTAAAGCCCAAAAGGGTAACTTTCTCGCTTACGGCGATTACGGCTTGGTAGCTGAAACCTGCGCTTGGGTAACTTCTAATCAAATAGAAGCGTCACGTGTTGCTATGACAAGATTTATTAAACGTGGCGGACAGGTTTGGATTGATATATTCCCTCATAAACCTGTTACAAAGAAACCTGCCGAAACCCGCATGGGTAGTGGTAAAGGTAACGTAGAATATTGGGTAGCGGTTGTTAAACCGGGCAGAGTTCTCTTCGAAATGTCCGGCGTATCCGAAGCCGATGCGAGAGAGGCTCTTCGTCTTGCTTCGCACAAATTACCCTGCAAATGCAAAATCGTCAAGAGAGAAGAGAATAAAGAAATTTCAGAAGGCGGTGAAGGCTGATGAAAGCAAGAGAAATACACGATATGACGAACGACGAGTTGGCTACAAAATTAGTCAGCCTTAAAGAAGAATTATTCAACCTTCGTTTCCGTCACGCAACAGGGCAGCTTGAAAACCCCAACGTTTTAAAGACGGTCAAGAAGGAT
>CAZPFZ010000127.1:0-5045 GCA_964585955.1 uncultured Acidiphilium sp. | reverse complement strand
AGGATATATAGTTTAGTAAAAAATGTTAAAAGAGTTATCGTTCGGACAGTATTACGACGCAAAATCTTTTGTTCACTCAATGGATCCGCGTTTTAAAATACTGCTGTTAATTGCATATCTTGTAACCGTATTCGTAATAAAAAACTTTTACGGTTTTATAGTTGTTGCGGCATTTTTGTTTGTTGCCGTGGCTTTTTCGCGCGTGCCGTTTTTATCGGTGTTAAAAAGCATTAAGGGAATATTGTTTCTTATTGTGTTTACCGTTATACTAAACCTGTTTTTTTACACGGCGGAAGGCGGAACGGTAATGATTGCTTTTTGGAATATTTCTATTACAGATAAAGCTTTATATTTTTCGGCATTTATGGCTTTAAGGTTAATTTTGCTTGTTATGGGTAGTTGTATGCTCACACTTACAACCACGCCGGTTCAGCTTACCGATGCTATCGAAAGTTTGCTGTATCCGTTAAAACTTGTAAAATTCCCCGTACACGAGCTTGCCTTAATAATGAGTATTGCTTTAAGATTTATCCCCACTATTGCGGAGGAAGCCGATAGAATAATAAATGCGCAAAAAGCGCGCGGCGGTAATTTTGATCAAGGTGGTCCAATTGCTCGGATGAAAGCTATGATCCCTGTGCTAATTCCGCTTTTGGTAAGTTCTTTTCGTCGTGCCGAAGAGTTAGGAGATGCTATGGATGCGCGCTGTTATCGCGGCAGTACGGGCAGAACGCGTTACAAAAAATTAAAAACAACGCTGAGGGATGTTATAGCTGTGGTGTTTTACGGCATAGCGCTTGCAGGTGTTATCTATTTTAACATGAGGTTTGCACCTATATTATGAGAGTAGTTTTATTGTTACAATACCACGGTAAAGATTTTTTCGGTTGGCAGGTTCAGCCGGGGCTGAGAACTGTTCAGCAAACTGTGCAAGACGCAGTTGAAAAGCTCACCGGCAATAAATGCACGCTTATTGGCAGCGGCAGAACGGATAGCGGTGTTCACGCATTGTGTCAGGTTGCGCATTTTGATACCGAATACCAAAGTATTCCGCCCGAAAAATACAGTTATGCACTTAATATAATTTTGCCGCCCGACGTAAAAGTTATAAAAAGTTACGCCGCCCCTGAAGGCTTTCACGCAAGGTATTCGGCAAAGAAAAAAACATACCGCTACAGTTTTTACATCAGCGACAGCATTTTGCCGCTATACGACGACCGTGCTTTGCAAATATATAAAGCTGATCTTTTTAAAATGCAAAAAGCGGCCGAATATATTGTGGGCGAACACGATTTTAAATGTTTTCTTGCGGCTAACAGCGATGTTACCGATACCGTTCGTCGTGTTTATTCGTGCGATGTAACACAGCGCGGAATATTTATAGATGTAACGGTTTGTGGTAACGGATTTTTATACAATATGGTTCGCACAATTGCAGGCACTTTATACTTTGCGGGCATAGGCAGAATACAGCCGGAAACCGTAAAAAAAATAATAGAGGGAAAAGACCGCTTTTTTGCAGGAAAAACATTGGAGGCAAAGGGGTTAACTTTAGTGTCGGTCGAATACGAGTAACAAATTAAAAAAACACGGAGGAAATGTATGCTCAATAACTTAAAAATGAGTTGTGAAGCGTGCGGCGGCAAGCTTAACGAAAAACAAAACGGCGTTTACGAATGCGAATGTTGTTTGAATGCATATACCTTTGATAAAGCAAAAGAATACGCTGACTTATTAAACCAAAAATTGGACTCTGTTAAGCTTGAAAAGCTTGCAAGTTTAAAAAACAGACTTTGGCGCGCATTAGACGAAAGATATCTTTCAAACGTAGAAATAAGGAATATTTGTGAACAAATTAAGGCAGTGGATCCCGACGATTTATATGCAAACTTTTTTGCTCTTGCCTGTGCTGAAAGTGTTAATAACGGTGCTATAGGCACATTTTTAAACGAAATCAGCGCAAGCGAGAAGGGCTCGGCGGTAGGTAGAATAATTGAATTTGTGTTAAAATCGCCCGACCTTTTAGAAGGTTGCTCTGTTTCGTTAATCAAACTAATAGAGGGCGCATATTCGCGCACGAGCGAGCAATATAAAAAATATTATACCGAATACAAAAAGCAAATGCAGTTGATCAACGAATGCGTATTCGATGTAACGCTTTCGCGTGATGCGTTTATTGCATATTCGAGTAAGGATGAAAAAGCCGTGGTCGAACTTGTAGATTATCTTGAAAACATAGAAGGTATGTCTTGTTTTGTTTCTTTGCGCAATTTGCAACACGGTAGTGCCGCCGTAGAAAATTACGAAAAGCAGTTGGAAAAGGCAATAGATAGTTGTAAAGTATTCGTTTTTGTTTCTTCTTCAAATTCAAGGAGCAACGCATGCGACGCGTTAAAGCGTGAAATACCGTACGTTATGGAAAAAGACCGTTTTGCAGCGGGCGCGTATGCGCAAAAAAGTTACGATAACATACCCTTAGAGTTTAAAAAAGCGCGCGTCGAATATGTAATATCCGATTATACGGGCACAAGCATTGCCGAGCGTAAAACCGAAGAGTTTTTTGCGGGTGTAGAGCGAGTTTACGATAAACAGGCGGTAGCCGAACGTATATTTCAAGCAACAAATAAGTCGTTTGATTTACAGTCAAAATTAGCCGATGTAAAAAATGAACAAAAGTCAAATGACGCGCAAAAAGAAAATATTTCGTTCGGAGCGATAAGAGAGTGGTACGAAACAGGCGAAAAATATTATTACGGTCTCGGAGTGGCTCTAAATTTCACCGAAGCCGTAAAGTGGTATAAAAAAGCGGCTATGGCGGGCGATTCCGATGGTCAGTTTATGGTTGGTTGGTGTTATCAATATGGCGACGGCGTTGAACAAAGTTATGTTAAAGCATTGGAATGGTATAAAAAAGCTGCCGAACAAGGAAACGACGAAGCTCAAGATAAGTTAGGCGATTTTTACTATTACGGAGACGGTGTTGAAAAAGATCTCGTAAAAGCTTTGGAGTGGTATAAAAAGGCAGCCGAGCAAGGGAATAAAGATTCTGAGGATATGTTGTGTAGTTTGGGTTATTATAACGGCGATATATCCGAAGTTTATTCAGCGGAAGCTTTTTAAAAATGTAAAAAGCGAGGCGTTAGCCGATTTAAAGAAAAAATTTGAACGCCGCCTAGATGATGTAATAAATAAAAACGAGCAGTCAATTGAAGAAAGTGTACCCACCCTCGGCGTGGAATACAAACAAATAAAAGGCAAGCAAGAATATTTTGTAAACGATTATTCCCATAGCGGTAAATATGGCGTAAAAATCGTTATACGCGATTATTATAATGATTTACCCGTAACCGCAATAGGTAAAAATGCCTTTTTTTGGTCGAAAAAAAATATAGAAGAAGTGTTTATTCCGTCAACAATAAGGGCAATAGACAACAGTGCCTTTTGTAGCTGTAAGGCATTAAAACATGTTGATATGGCTTGCGGTGTACAGATTATAGGTGTAGATGCTTTTAGGGAGTGTTTATCGCTTAAAAATATAGAATTGCCCGAATCGGTTACGCAAATAAAAAAGTATGCCTTTGCGTATTGTACTCAGTTAGAATCAATTGCTATTCCTAAGGACGTTAAAGTTATATCTAATGGTACTTTTTTTATGTGTACCGCATTAAAGCAGGTGCATATTCCGTTTGGGGTAACAACTATAGAAAAAGGTGCATTTTATAAGTGTGCGTTAAAAAGCTTGGATATTCCCGAAAGTGTTGCATTAATAGAAAAAGACGCATTTTTTATGTGTGAAGAGTTGGCTCTGGTGCGTTTTGGCGGTACAAAGGCACAGTGGAACAAAATTAACAAGCATAAATTTACAAAATGTAATATAATTTGTTCGGATGGCGAAAGCAATTAAAAACCTTGTTGTTTAACACTGTTTAGGTTTTATAAATTACAATTTTTGACGTAAGTAAATATAATTGAGGGTGTAAGCCAATATATTTTTTGTTATGTTGCAAAAATAACTGCTTATTTGTAAGAAATTTTTGTTTTTTTGCAAAAAAAACGATAAATCGGGTAAAAATACTTGACTTATCTTATTATAATTAGTAAAATAGTTAGGCTGATTATCAGGAGAAATTATCGGGAAAGGAAATAGCCCCTCTTTTTTCGGAAGATTTTTCTTTTTAATAAACTTATAAAAATTAAAATTTTCAGGAGAACAGATAATGAACACTTTTATGCAAAAGCCCGGTCAGGCTGAAGAAAAGTGGTATGTTGTTGATGCTACCGGAATGGTTTTAGGTAGACTTGCTTCTCAAGTTGCATCAATAATAAGAGGAAAAAATAAACCCACTTTTACCCCCAATGTAGATATGGGAGATTACGTAATCGTTTTAAATACAGATAAAGTAGTTCTTACCGGCAAAAAGCTCGATAAGAAAATGTACACCTATCATACCGGATATGTCGGTGGTCTTAAACAAACACCTTACAGACAGATGATGGAAAAGAAATCCGACGTTGTTGTTTACGAAGCTGTTAAAGGCATGCTTCCTCACAATAAACTCGGTGCTCAAATGATTAAAAAACTCAGAGTTTTCAAAGGTAGCGAGCATAACCATGCTGCTCAAAAGCCCGAAGAACTCAAATTGGTTTGATAGGAGGAAGGTAGAATATGACTGCTAAGACTGCAAAGAAGAAACTTCAGTACTGGGGTACAGGCAGAAGAAAAAAAGCTATCGCCAGAGTCAGACTTATTCCGGGCGGTACCGGCAATATAGTTATTAACGGAAGAACTATCGACGAATACTGCGATTTAGATACATTAAAACTCGTTATCCGTCAACCGTTGGTTCTTACAGGGAAAGAATCCGCTTACGACGTTTTTGTAAATGTTCAAGGTGGTGGCTTTACAGGTCAAGCCGGCGCTATCAGACACGGTATTGCAAGAGCATTAATCGTTGCTGAACCCGAACTTCGTACCGCTGTTAAAAAAGAAGATTTAGATACATTAAAACTCGTTATCCGTCAACCGTTGGTTCTTACAGGGAAAG
>CAZPFZ010000126.1:0-5079 GCA_964585955.1 uncultured Acidiphilium sp. | reverse complement strand
GAACAGCAGCCCTATAACGGTGATGGCATCGTATGCTTTGATCTTTTTCATTGAATGTTCCTTTAAAAGCGAAAATAGAGAAAGGGATTGAACGTGGAGTCAACAAGATACGCAAGGCAGAGCAGCAGCGCTCCGAGTGCGACAAGCGACATAGCATAGCGAGCCGCGATAAAGCGCTCCGTGAGCTTGGTATAGATCCGCTTCGGGAGCGGTGTTGAGGCGATTGCAAGCACCGCGAAAAAGCCTATGTTCCTTACGAGATTGTACACATCAAGCCCACACGCAAGGGAGGTGACTCCCACTCCGAGCATATTTCCGAGATAGACCACTCCGTCGCCAAGCTCCTCAAACACGAACAGGAGCCAGCCAAGCATGACAAGCACAAGTGTATAAAGGTGTGCGACGACCTTCGGCGCTTTTTCCAGCAGCCGATGCAGAAACAGCTTTTCGAGCATGAGCAGGACGAAATAATACAAGCCCCACAGAATATAGTTCCAGCTTGCACCATGCCAAAAGCCGGTAAGCAGCCATACGACAAGGATATTGCGCAGCTGCTTCAGCCTCGAGCAGCGATTGCCTCCAAGCGGAATATAGACGTACTCGCGGAACCACGTGCCAAGCGATATATGCCAGCGCCTCCAAAACTCGGTTATGCTTTTGGAAATATAGGGATAATTGAAATTCTCAAGGAAGCGGAAGCCTATCATTTTTCCAAGGCCGATCGCCATGTCGGAATAGCCTGAAAAATCGAAATAGATCTGGAACGAGTAGCAAAGGATACCCAGCCACGCACCGAGCACCGTTCGCTCGGAGGTCGGTACGGCTCGAAAATATTCCCAAAGCTGTCCGGCTGAGTTTGCAAGCAGCACCTTTTTGCACATTCCGGCAATAAAGGTGCGCGTACCCTCCGCAAAAAGCGGAACGCTGTGCTCGCGGACGGTAAGCTGATCGTCAACGTCGCGGTAACGGACGATAGGGCCCGCTATCAGCTGCGGATACAGCGTCACATACGCTCCAAAGGCGGCGGCATTATGCTGTGCTCGCGTGTCGCCGCGATAAACATCAATGACGTAGGAGAGCGCCTGAAACGTATAGAACGAGATTCCGATAGGCAGTCCTATCCCAAGCAGCGGAATCCACGAAAGCCCGGGGAGCTTTCTCAGATTCTCCGCAAAGAAGTCGTAATATTTGAAAAAGCCGAGGATAGAAAGATTAATGACTATTGCCGCTATCATTCCCCTACGTGCGCCGCTGCGGCTTCCCGCCGCCATCTGCCGCTCGACGACAAGTCCGAACAGATAGTCCACGGCGATGGTGAACACCATCAAAAACACATACACCGGCTCGCCCCAGCCGTAGAAGATCAGGCTGACGAGCAGCAGCACCGGATTGCGAAGCTTAAGCGGCACGACGTAATAGATAAGCAGCGTAAGCGTCAGATACAAAAATAAAAACTCAAGACTCGAAAAAACCATGCCTCGGTTAACCTTTCAAAAAGCAGTACTGTCCGACGTGACAACGACAGCTATTCTACCATATCCTCGGGATAATTGCAATGTCTAACTAATTTCGGCAATGAAAATAATCTATGAACAGCACGGCATCGATCAATCTGCCGCGTTATGTCGGCAGATATCGGACATCGGGCAGTCGCCGCAGGCCGGCGACCTTGCCGTGCAGGTATCTCTTCCGAAGGAGACGAGCCTGTGGCAGAAATCCGCGGATTTCTCCGGCTCGACTATTGGTGTCAGAATGCGCTCAATCTGCTCCGGTGACTTAAGCGTCTCGGGATAGAAGCCAAGCCTACCGCATATGCGCATGCAATGCGTATCCGTGACGATTGCCGGCTTGTGGTAGATATCTCCAAGCAGCAGGTTTGCGATCTTTCGCCCGACTCCGGGGAAGGTCAGCAACTGCTCCATCGTATCGGGCAGCACTCCGTTATAATCCTCAACCAGCATTTTACAGGCGTCGCGTATATTTTTAGCCTTGGTCTTGTAAAGTCCGCAGGGACGGACAATAGCCTCAAGCGACTCAAGCTCGGCATTCGCTATCGCCTCGGCAGACGGATAGACGGAGAACAGCTCCCGGCAGACGATATTCACTCTCGCATCGGTGCATTGCGCCGAGAGCCGCCCCATTATTAGCAGCTTCCACGCCTCCCCCTCCGATTCAAGCGCACATTGAGCCTCCGGGTATATTTTTTCAAGGCGAGCGCATACCTCCTGCGCCAGCTCTATCTTTGTAAGCATAGCTACACTCTCCGTAATTTTTTATTGCATAATAATTATATCGCACTAACGGACGCTTGTCAACACACGGCGGTGGATTGCCGCTAAGCTTTGGAAAATACGCGCAGTTTTTTCAAACTGTTCACAAAAGCTACGGGGATTTATGCTATAATAGTGGCAGAATAAAATCAAGAAGGAGCTGCTTACATGCTTTACACAAATTCTGATTTCGGAAGCTTTGCAAAGGATCCCGCCGTTATCGAGCTTAACGGCTGTTACTACCTCTATCACTCCATTTTTGACGGTCCGACACTGCGAATCGGTATCTCGCGCTCAAACGACGGCGAGAGCTTTGAGCGTATCGCAATGCTGCCGCTGACTCAGGACTGCGAGAAAAGCGGGATCGGCGCTCCCGGCGTTATCCTGCTCGACGGAGTGGTGCATCTCTTTTACCAGACCTACGGCAACGGAAAGCTTGACGCGCTCTGCCATGCCGTGTCAACGGACGGCGTAAGCTTCATCAAGGATGCGTCAAATCCGATATTTGCGCCGCGCGAGCCGTGGGCAGCCATGCCCGAATGGTCCTGCGGACGCGCGATCGACGCGGACGTATGCGTGCTCGGCGATAGGCTCATTATGTATTTCGCCACTCGCGATAAAAAATTCGAACGGCAGATAGTCGGCGCGGCATGGGCGCCTCTCGACTCCGATTTTTCTGCCGAAAGCTGGACGCTGCACCCGGAGATAGTCCTTGAGCCGACGCTGCCGTGGGAGCAGAGCTGCATCGAGGCTCCGGCGGCGCTTACGCACGACGGCAGAGTCTACCTTTTCTACGGAGGCGCGTACAACTGCTCGCCTCAGCTCATCGGCTGCGCGGTATCCGAGGACGGTCTTCACTTTAAGCGGCTGTTCATCGATGAGCCACTCTTGAAAAACGGTGCGCCCGGCAGCTGGAACGCGAGCGAGTCCGGACACCCCTACATATACAGGGCAAACGACGGACGACTGTGGCTATACTATCAGGGCTCGCCCGACAACGGGAAAAGCTGGTATATCTCGCGCTGCGAGCTCGAGCTCACCGACGGCATACCGCGTATCAAGCAATAAATGCAAAAACGAGCTGCCGCACCATAGGTGCGGCAGCTCGTTTGGTGCGGCAGCTCGTAGCTTCAGCGTACAAGCTTAAAGGTTCCGAAAAATTCCGGGCGATGGAAATCCGGCGTAGGCGACTCGATCTCAGCCCACGAGCCATACGGCAAAACCTGATGATCTCCGCCGCATTTATAGAAGTTGCCCTTGAAGACGGTGCTCTCGTCAACCTCCGACACGTCGAAGACCTGCTTTAATACGGCGAGCGGCACGAACTCGAAAAGCTCCCAGCTCTCGTCGGTCTTCCTTGAGGTAACGGCAAACGGCTCAAGCCCCATATCGACTATAGAGGTGCGCGTATAGCGGTCGCCGCCGTAGCCGATAAGCGTAGTCGGGTCAGCGTTCGACTCGATGTTGATATAGCCGTTGCCCGGCTTGTCACAGTCGTTCATCGTGAAGAAAAATTCAAGGCAGGAATCCTTGAAGACCGGCTCGTTATGGCGGTGATATATTGCGCGCGGCTTTGACTCTGCGCAGAAAAGGTGAGCGTAAAGTCCCTCGCGCTCGTCGCCCGTCTTGACGTACACTGCCTGCCCCCACGCCTCCGGCTGAAAGCTTCCACCCCACTTGTATACATCGATCGGTGCTCTCTCCTGAGCCGCCCAGTCGATATCGGCAGTCGAAATTATATTTACCCTAAGAGTTTTCATTTTTACAGCCCCCGAATGATATTTTAATCATTATACACTATATTCCGGGCAATTGCAACCGCTAAACTGAAAATTTTCGAGAAATTCGCAAAAAGGTGTTTACAAATCGGCGAGGTTGTAATATAATATTTAGTATAGACAAAGGCTGTGAGCGGAAGGATGCCGTGCGCATCGGTTTCAGAGAATCGCGCCCCGCATAGACGGGTGCTGTGAGCGCGTACCGAGGGCTGCGGCAACAGTGCGTCCGTGAGCCTGTCGGGTGAGCTGCTGTTAGCCCGACACGACCGTCTCCCGTTACAGAGACAGGATATGCGTCATCTCGCCGTATCCGCAGAGTTAAGCATAAAGTGGAACCGCGCCCGTCGCCTTTATGATCCGGTATACCCGGGTCGAGGCGGCTTTTTTATTTGAGGAGGTATGAATATGCAGCTTAAATGCAACATCAATATCGATCTTGACAAGCTAAAGCAAAGCCTTATATCAGTCAAGGAGGAGGTAACCAACGACATCCGAGTCATTCGCGAGCGAGACCCTGCCGCAACCAGCAATCTTGAGGTCGCGCTCCTCTATTCCGGATTTCACGCAGTGCTCGCCTACCGTCTGTCGCACGCGCTTTACACGCACGACAAGCGCTTCGCCGCGCGTATGGTCAGCCAGGGTGCGCGCTTCCTCACCGGAATCGAGATACACCCCGGCGCAAGGATCGGCAAGGGGCTTTTCATCGACCACGGAAGCGCCGTAGTCATCGGAGAGACCGCTGAGATCGGCGACAACTGCACTATATATCAGGGCGTAACGCTCGGCGGTACCGGAAAGCATGTCGGTAAGCGTCATCCGACCCTCGGTAACAACGTGATGGTCGGCTCTGGAGCAAAGGTGCTCGGTCCCTTCAAGGTCGGCGACAACTCAAAGATCGCCGCCAACGCCGTCGTGCTCGACGAGATCCCCGAAAACTGCACCGCCGTCGGAATTCCCGCCCGCATCGTTCGTCGCAACAACGCTAAGGTCGCGCCAAACGACCTCGATCAGGTACACATTCCCGACCCGGT
>CAZPFZ010000125.1:0-5128 GCA_964585955.1 uncultured Acidiphilium sp. | reverse complement strand
GATATGTATCAAGTATATCATAAAAATTCTTCTGCAACTTCTGTTTATGCTTGGGGCTATCGCGAGATAAAGGCTAATTCTTCAAAATATGGCGAAGAAACAAGAATTATTAATGAACTTAGTGATTTAATTGACCAAGGTCGTGAAACTGATGTTAGAGCAACCAGAAAGGGTATATACGAAAAAGCTATGGGAAAGGTTCTTGACCTTGCAGTAGAAATGCCTGTATATCAACGTAAAAATCTTTATGCTTATAACTCTAAAACGGTAAAGGGATTTAACGAAGTAGTTAATCCGTATTCATCACCGCTCGAAAAAGTTTGGGAGCTCGAACTTGTCGGCTAAAAAAGCATAAAACACAAAGTTTTTATTCAAAGAAAAAAGCCGCGCTTTTAATAGCAAAAGCGCGGCATGGAGAAAAAATGTTTAAATACATCTTAAAAAGAATCGGTGTATCGCTTTTAATATTATTGGGCGTTTCGTTATTGTTATACACGTTATTGCGTTGCATGCCTACAGATTTTATCGAAACAAAAATAAATAATCTTACGCAAGCAGGCGGAACGGTATCGCAAGAATTAATCGATACAATGTACGCAACCTACGGCTTGGACGGGACTATTTTAGAAGGCTATTTCAGATGGCTAGGTAATATTTTCCGCTTAGATTTCGGAAAGAGTTTTATTAACCAACGTGACGTTTTAACCGAAATATTCGATCCCGTAAAACTCGGCACATCTTTCTTGGTTGCCGCTATAGCTACGGTTTTTGAATTTTTAATTGCTATTCCTTTGGGAATAACCGCCGCAACGCACCAATATTCTTTGCGTGACTACGTAGTAACCGTTTTGGTTCTTATAGGTATATCTTTGCCGTCGTTTTTCTTCGGTCAAATTTTAAAAGATCTCTTTGCTAATAAACTCAAATGGTTCCCGGTATCGGGTATAACTTCCGGATTAACTTTCGAAAGTTCTTTTGCCGAGTTTATAGATAGAGTGCATCACTTAGTTTTGCCGATATTCACTATAGTTATTTTAAGTATCGGTGCACGTATGAGAATGACGAGAACAAATATGCTCGAAGTTCTTAATTCCGATTATATCCGAACGGCAAGGGCAAAAGGCTTAAAAGAACATAAGGTTATATATAAACATGCCTTTAGAAATACGCTTATACCTTTGGTTACCGGTCTTGCAGGACTTATTCCTTCGCTTTTTTCGGGCGCAATGATAACCGAACAGGTCTTCGATTTGCCCGGTATAGGTAAATTTGCTCTTACAGCAATGCAACAAGTAGATATACCTGTTATTATGACATATAACATGTTCCTTGCGGCGCTTTCCGTTCTCGGAGTATTGCTTGCCGATTTAATGTACGCTGTTGTCGATCCGCGCGTAAAACTTGCTTAAAACGGAGGAAATTATGGAAGAAAATAATAAAAATATAACCTCCGTTGAAAAAGAGGAAAATGCAATTAATCTCGGCGGTAACGAAACATTTATAAACGATGCCGAAAATATAGCCGACAGTGAAAAGCCCTTGGATAAAAACATAAAGCTCATGTCGCCAACGCGCATGCTGTTAAGACGTTTTTTCCGTTCCAAACTTTCAATTACGGGCTTGATAATGCTTGTTTTCTTGTTTGTTTTTTGCTGGGTAGGTCCTTTCGTATTCAATCAATGGGGTGAAGTTGAAGTTGATAGGTCTGGAAAAAGATCTTATGATGCTTATGTGGTAGAGGTAAACGGTGAACCTCAATTTGTTAGTTTTATCGTAACCGATAAAGGTATTAACGCCTTAGCTCCACCATCGGCTGAACACTTATTCGGGACCGACGAAAAAGGTCTTGACGTATTCGTTCGTCTTATGTATGGAGGAAGACTGTCTTTAACCATTAGTTTTATAGCCGTTTTCTTAACGTCGGCTTTAGGCATAATAATGGGCGGCTTGGCAGGGTATTACGGCGGTTTAGTCGATAATATTATAATGCGTATATGCGACGTGTTAATGTGTTTGCCCACGCTTCCTCTAATGTTAATAATCGGTGCCGTACTCGATGCAAATAAAGTTCCGCAGGCACATTACATATATTTGCTTATGGGTATATTATCATTGTTTTCTTGGCCGGGTATGGCTCGTCTTGTTCGCGGACAAATACTGTTTTTGCGTGAACAAGAATATATGGTCGCCGCTGAAGCAATGGGTTATTCAGCACCGAGAAAAATTTTTGTGCACCTAATTCCTAATATTTTGCCGCAGATTCTCGTTTCAATGACGTTATCTCTCGGCAGTATGATACTTTACGAATCAACGTTATCTTACCTTAACCTTGGCGTAAGGGTTCCTTATGCTTCTTGGGGTACGATGATCGAAATTATTTCACGCGATACCGATATTTTAAAGAATTACGGTAACGTTTGGATTCCTTCGGGTATTTGCATTATTATTGCAGTTCTCGGGTTTAACTTTATTGGTGACGGCTTGCGCGACGCGCTTGATCCTCGTCAAAGGAGGTAATTGTTAATATGGAACTTTTTCATAAAAATAAATCGGAAAAAGATAAAACTAAATCCGCAAACCATTACCTCACCGGTAAAGAAATAAGGGAGATTGCAAAAGCTAATGCGAAAGAAATGCGTCGTCTCGAAAAAGAGAAATACCGCAATAAGTTGCAATCGGAATATACAGCTCAAATGAAGAATGAGAATAATATTCTCGAAGTAGAAGACCTTCATTCATACTTTTTTACCGACCAAGGCGTTGTAAAAGCTGTAAACGGCGTTTCGTTTGAAATTCCGCTTAATTCCACCGTCGGTGTAGTAGGTGAATCAGGTTGTGGTAAATCGGTAACGTCTATGTCTATAATGCGCCTTTTACAAGGTCCTTCAGGGCAAATTGTAAGCGGTTCTATCCGTTTTAAAGCAAACGATTTTAAACGTGACGAAAACGGCGATTTTATTCCCGTTTACGAAACCGACGAAAAGGGCAACGTTATTTACGAAGATATAACCGATTCCGAAGGTAAAGTAAAATTAAACTCTGACGGTACACCCAAACAGCGTCCCGTCCAAAAAAGATATGAAAACGGTGCAGGCGTATACGAAAAAGAAGAATGCGTTTTCGATATAGCAAAAATGCCTATTAACGAAATGTACCGTTTGCGCGGAAGACAGCTTGCCATGGTTTTCCAAGAACCAATGACGTCGCTTAACCCCGTATTTACTATAGGCGAGCAGTTAGATGAAGTTACATTATTGCACGTTCCCGGCTCTACTAAGGAATTTGCTAAAAAAAGATCTATCGAAATGCTCGATATGGTCGGTATATCCATGCCTGAGCGAGTTTACGCATCCTTTCCGCATGAATTATCAGGCGGTATGCGTCAACGTGTTATGATTGCTATGGCACTTGCCGGAGAGCCGCGCCTAATTATAGCGGACGAGCCAACAACCGCGTTAGACGTTACAATTCAAGCTCAAATTCTTGATTTATTCAATGATTTAAAGCACAGAATTAACGGTTCTATTTTGCTTATAACTCACGATCTTGGCGTAATTGCCGAAATGGCTGATTATGTTGTTGTAATGTATGCAGGTCGTATTATCGAACGTGGTACAGCCGAAGAAATTTTCTTTAATCCGCTTCATCCTTATACACAGGGTTTACAAAAATCAAAGCCCACAATGCATTCATCTGAGGACGTACTCTTCAATATTCCGGGCAACGTTCCTAATCCTATCGATATGCCCGATTATTGTTACTTTAAAGAAAGATGTTCGCAGTGCATTAAAAAATGTTCGGCGGATTATCCCTGTATGGTGCAGGTGAGCCCCACGCATTTTGTAGCATGTCATTTGTATAACACGGAGGAAAAATAAGATGCAAGAACTTAATAATAAAAACACCTCCGCTATTACCGAGGCTACCGAACAAGTTTATAATGCAGATACCTCTTTTGACTGTTTTGACGACAATGCTGAAATAGAAAAAGAAACACTTGAAAAGGAAAAGAAAATTCATGACGATGCTTTACTTCCGCCTGATAAAGACGCTATTTTAGAAGTTCGCCATTTAAAAAAATACTTTGTCCTTAAAAAGACGCTTATGGGCAAACCTTTATCAACCTTAAAAGCGGTTGACGATGTTTCTTTAAAAATTATGCCCGGTGAAACGCTTGGTATAGTAGGTGAATCGGGTTGCGGTAAAACAACAATGGGAAGAACTATATTAAAACTTTATCAACCCACCGAAGGTCAAATATTTTTCCAAGGTGAAGATATTGCAAAATATAAACCCGCACAAATGCGTCCTTTGCGTTCTGAAATGCAAATCGTATTCCAAGATCCTTTTTCATCGCTTCCTCCGCGTAGTACAGTAGGTAACTTGCTTTCTGAAGCCGTTCGTGTACATAAAATTGTACCCGAAGAGCAAATTAAGGATTACGTGCTTAACCTTATGGAAAGTTGTGGCTTACGCGATTATTATTATGATAGATATCCGCACGAATTTTCAGGCGGTCAACGTCAACGTATATGTATCGCGCGCGCGCTTTCGGTTAACCCCAAGTTTGTAGTTTGCGACGAACCCGTTTCTGCATTGGATGTTTCCATTCAAGCACAAATAATAAACTTGCTTAAAAAACTTCAAAAAGAAAGGCAGTTAACATATTTATTCATTTCACACGATTTATCGGTAGTAAAATATATATCGGATAAAATTGGCGTTATGTACCTTGGATCAATGGTGGAATTCGGCGATAAAGATAAAATCTTCAACAACCCCATGCATCCTTACACAAATGCATTGTTTTCAGCTGTACCTAATCCCAACCCAAAGGAAAAAGGCAACCGCATAATTTTAAAAGGCGATATTCCTTCACCGGCTAATCCGCCTTTGGGCTGCAAGTTCCATACACGTTGTCCTAAGGCAATGGAAATATGCAAACATATAGCTCCGGCATATAAAGAATACGAACCCGGTCACTTTGTTGCATGTCATTGCTATCCGCAGGAGTAATATGCCGCGAAAAAAGAAAAAAAATAAAGAACAAAAGCCTAAGGTTGTTTATTACGACGATAATTCGCCTATTGCCGATATGTCGCAAGTTGGTAACAGTATAGGCTTTAAT
>CAZPFZ010000124.1:0-5170 GCA_964585955.1 uncultured Acidiphilium sp. | reverse complement strand
GGGGTTCGACGACTATATGGCGTATGCAATTGATACTACTATATGGACAGCCGGCTGGTAGTGGTATTGGTACGATTACAGATACCGTCAATGATTCCGGCATTAAGATTCATCTGTTCAACTATGGATGGGATATCAATGATTGGAGCAATACAATACAAAATACATACACGGATTCAGGATTCCTTGGATTCCATTATAATCCGGTTGCGGAGGGTTCGGCTGTAGATGGAAATGGAACTGCAACCGGTAAATATGGTAACAGCTATCCGACTATGGAAGATCGGCTGAATGAAGATCATAAGTATTATCCATATGTTAGTGATCCTGGTGAAATAATATGGAATACTTCGACTCTCTATAACCGACGCGGCAGCCTTGAGTATTTGTTCGATACGAGCAATACTTTTCAAAAAGGCAGCGGAAACATTAACTCATATGCCGAGCTGAAAACATGGTTGAATAATAGTTCTACTGATTCGATCAGCTACCGCAGTGCGCATTTTGAGGTCGCGCATGATGAAGAACATGGCTCCGGGTTGTTCCAGAAAGGTACATCAGGAAATTATAACGGCTATTACTACTACGACTCAAGCTTGAATGCAGCTTATTTTGATACAGAAAGTAATCGATTCACTCTATACGACGTTAGCGTTGCACCGAATAGCTATAATAACGGAACGTATACCAATAATAGAGAAGTTCCCGGCAATTTCTTGCCGTTTAATGAAATTACTTCTGATACTGTAGTCGAAAATAACAATAATAACAGAAATAGTGCTGAATACCTTTTAAAATCAACTAGTAAAACAAGTCGTCCTGACCTTTGGTTCGGAATGTCAGTCGAGTTCGATTTCTATCAGAAAAAGGATGGAAAAATAGGTAACGAAGATATGATATTCGAATTCGTCGGAGACGATGACGTTTGGGTATACATAGACGATGTGCTTGTGCTTGACCTTGGCGGTACACACAGTGCATGGACAGGTACGATTAATTTTGCTACAGGTACAGTTACTGAGACAAAAGGTTCAACGACCAATAATAAAAGCTTAAAAGAACGTTTCAATCTTGATGGCAACACCTTTGCGGACTACACTAAGCACACGATAAAGTTCTTCTATCTTGAGCGTGGCGGCAGTGTCTCAAACTGCAAGCTTAAGTTCAACCTCGACCCGCTGCCTGCCGGAAACGTCACGGTAACCAAGAATGTCGAGGGCGTTAACCCTGCGATTGCCGATGATACGGAGTATACGTTTGATATTGAGGCGACTCCGAATAATCTCGGTGATACAATTTCATCACTTCCTTATAGCGTTTATGGTAGTACCGGTGAGGTTGTAGTTAATGCAATGATCGAGGGTTCAAGCGGCACATTCACCCTCAAAGCCGGGCAGACAGCAAGATTCAATCTCCCTGCCAATACTGAGGTTAAGATTAAAGAGAGAGAGAACGATAAAGCCGAATTCAAAGGTTGGACTTTAGATGAAAAATCACAAGAACCGTCATCTGATGGCTATGTCACATGCACTGTAGCCGGAGCAAGCTCCAGCAATGCATTCGTCTGCACGAACAAGCGCAAGACAGGCAGCTTGACGATTCAGAAAAAATTTATCGGCACAGACCTTAACAACTCAAGTCAAAAGTACACCATAAACGTGTCTTTTGGCGGCGTAGCGTACACAGGCGATAGCTTCACCAACGGCACAATCCAGCTTGCGGCTGACGGCATCGTAACTATCACAGGCATCCCCACCGGAGTCAGTTATATTGTGAGTGAAGCTCGGCCATCTGTCGTAAACGGCTATGCGTATGCAGAGCCTCAAATAGCAAATAGCACAGGCAATATGTCTGAATCAGGTGCAACCGTCACCGTAACAAACAGCCACCTCTACGCTGACCTGACAATCACGAAAGCACTGTCGAGCGGTCAGACTCTCGAGGATGATAATCAGTCGTTCATCTTCAACGTGAGCGGCGGTCCCGGCAATGTTAATATGGATGTGGTCATCAACGGTCTCGGCAGCGTCATTATCAAACATCTGCCCGTCGGTACAGGCAATAAGGCTAACTACACCGTAACCGAAAACTCCGACTGGTCGTGGCGGTACACGCAGGAGAGCGTTTCCCCGACTGACGGGATAATCGCACTTGCAGCTGGGGGCAAAACCGTCACGTTCACGAATAAGCGAAACAACAAATATTGGCTCGACGGAGAGGCATATACCAGCAACTGGTGGGGCTATAGTGGCGGCGTCAGTGACAGGCGCAAAGCCGGCAGCACCGACGCAAAGATAGACTAAGGAGGGCAGCGATAGATGAAAATCAAAAAAAGTACGACTGGAAAGGCTGCGCTCCTGCTTGCAGCGCAGGTGCTGGCAATAGCGGCGGTGATCGGCGCGACGGCAGCATTTCTGGTGGTGCATAGCGCGGAAATCGCGAACATCTTCAACCCCTCGGAGGTAACCTGCGTGGTTGAGGAGGACATCACGACCACCCCCGGCACCAAAAAGGACGTCAAAATCGAAAACACAGGCGACATAGCGGCGTATATCCGCGCCGCAGTCGTCGTGACCTGGCAGGACGCCAACGGCAACGTCTACGGACAGAAGCCGAAAGCAGAAACTGACTACACAATCGAGTTCAACACAGGTGCTGGCTCAAAGTGGGTCTTAGCCGCCGACGGCTTCTACTACTACACGAGCGAGGTGGCAGCTGGTGACACTACAGCAACCCTCATCAACAGCTGCGCGCCTGTTGCTGACAAATCCCCGGAAAGCAGCTACTCCCTTAACGTAGAGATAGTGGCGTCGGCGATCCAGAGCAAGCCCGACCGCGTGGTCGAGGAAGCATGGAGCAATGATAAGGTCACGATCACAGCAAACAGCGGCACACTTACAGTAACCCCCAAAAAGACAAATCAAGGAGGCGGCAACTGATGAAAAAGCTGAAGCAGCTGCTGCTTTCGATAGCGGCAGGACTGATGTCGGCGGCAATGCTCACGACCCCGACTCTCGCAGCGTCGGTGACGTTCGAGGGCGACAGCGAGAGCTTCATCATGGCGCCGGGCAGCAGCTACACCTCGACCGACCTGTTCGACGGCTTCAAGAATATGGCGCCCGGCGACTCGCGCACCGAGACCATCACCGTCAAGGCGGATAAGCTCAAGAAAAACCAGTACGTCAAGATCTACATGCGAGCCGTCGCACACGACGCAAGCAATCCGCTGAGCCCCAACGTCGGCAGCAAGACAACGCTCAGCGAGATGGAGGAATTCCTCAGCAAGCTCGAAATGACCGTCAAGAACGGCAGCACGACAATCTTCCACGCCTCCCCCGAAAAGCTCGGAGGACTCGCGGATAACGTCCTGCTCGGCACGTTCGAGAGCGGCGATTCCATCGACCTCACCGTGACGCTCACCCTGCCGGTGACGCTCAATAACGACTACAAGAATCGCGTGGGCGAGGTAGACTGGGTGTTCAAGGCAGAGGTGCTCGACAAAACCACCCCCATCTTCCCGAGAGTGCCGACGGTAACGCTCGAGGCAGAGAAGCTGGTGGACGGCAAGACACCGACGGAGAGCTTTACGTTCCAGCTGAGGGATAGCGACGGCAAGCTCGTCGATAGCGCGACGAACAACGGCAGAAGCATAACGTTCAGCTCGATGAGCTTCGACAGAACGGGAACGTACACCTACTACATAACCGAGCAGGCAGGCGATGACCTTGGCATGAGCTACGACTCGAGCGAGTACAAGATAACGATCAACGTCACAAAGCCGAAGCTCGACTATGAAGCGAGCGTCTCCGTGGAAAAGGACGGGATACCCTACATCGGTACGATCACGTTCAATAACACGACAACGCCGATAAAGCCTACCCCCGGCACAGTTCAGGTCAAGCTTAACGCGCGAAAGCTGCTCGACGGCAAGACACCGAGCGAGAGCTTCACGTTCCGACTGGCAGACGAAAACGGCAAGCTCATCGAGCGAGCGAACAACGACGGCGGCAGCATATCGTTCAAAGCGATAACGTTGACCGGCACGGGAACGTACACCTACACGATAAATGAGGTGAACGACGGAAACAAGAGCATCAACTACGACACGGCGAAGTACACCGCAACGGTGACGGTAGTCGAGGTCAACGGAATGCTGAGCGCATCGGTGACGTATCAAAAGGACGGCGCGTCCTATCGCGGAACGCCGCTGTTCAATAATACGACGGTAGGGGAGACGATACTTCCGATAGATCCGGATGAAACGACAGCTCCCGATACAGATACAGACACAGACACAGAAACAAGCACAACAGATACAGACACAACGACTATCGTCCCCGAGGAAACAACGACAACGAGCGGAAATCCCGACGTTCCGAAGACCGGAGATGATACGAACGATACGATCTGGCGAGTTATGCTTGGAGTTGGAGTGCTCTGCATGGTAGGAGTAGTAGTGATAGGACTTGTGAGCCGCCGTAAGGAGCAAAAATCATAAAGAGAGGAGGAATCGGCACGAAACGCGCCGATTCCTTTTGTGTGAGGAAATGTTAAAGAAGCTATGCCTTGTGCTTGGAGTGATAGCGGTGCTGCTTATCGGGATATCGGGGTATCAGCTGTACAAGATAGACAGCGAATACAGCGAGGGAGTGGAGCTTTACGACGAGCTTGCAGCACAGCTTGTGAGCCGCCGCGAGACTACAGCAGCCGAAGCTACAACAGCTGATACAGAAACAGAAGAAACTACAACACCCATCGAAACGACCGCACCTATCGATACAGAGATGGGGGAGGTCGAGGAATGCCCGGTGAGCGTGGATTTCACTGCACTTCAAGCGTACAACAGCGACGTCATCGGCTGGATATACATGGAGGATACGCTGATAAACTACCCGATAGTGCAGAGTGGGGACAACAGCTACTATCTTCGTAGAATGCTGAACGGCAAATACAACGTCGCAGGAACGATATTCATGGACTACCGCAATAATCCCGACATGAGCGATCTCAACACGATAATCTACGGACACAACGTGAAGAACGGCTCAATGTTCGGCGATATTCCGAAATACAAGGAGCAGAGCTTCTATGACGCACATCCGACGATGTGGCTCGTCACTCCAAGTGGGGAATATCGTATAGATATTATCGCAGGGATGATAACGGATAC
>CAZPFZ010000123.1:0-5270 GCA_964585955.1 uncultured Acidiphilium sp. | reverse complement strand
AGATAGATTTAGTTATTTCAGATATAATGATGCCTAAAATGGATGGAATAACCATGCTTGAAAAACTAAGAGAAGCTTCAACTGTTCCTGTAATATTACTTACAGCTAAAGAACAAGAAGAAGATAAACTGCTTGGTTATGAGTATGGTGCTGATGATTACATAACAAAACCTTTTAGCCCTAAAGTACTTATAGCAAAAGTAAAAGCTTTATTAAATATTGTTTTTACTTTTTTTAAACGTGTTTTGAAAATTGCAAAACACAACACATTGCCGAACAAAACTTTTTTCGGCACCAAAGCCGTTTTAATTAAAACGTAACCTTTAACGGCACACCGTTTTATTTTATTACATAACACACAAATACAAATTTAAATTATGAAACGGCAAATTAAAAACCTACTTAGGCATTAGAGAATTGAAACACATTAAATTTAACACTGCTGAATTTTCAAAAGCCTAACCGTAAGGAGGAAAATTAAATTGAAGTTTTTTACAGTAACAGTCCCGTGTTATAATTCGGCGGCTTATATGGCAAAATGCATTGACAGCTTGTTAGTCGGCGGCGACATGATGGACATTGTGATTATAAACGATGGCAGCGTTGACGATACCGGGAAAATAGCCGATTCTTATGCTGAAAAATATCCCGAAATAGTTCAAGTTGTACACCAAGAAAACGGTGGACACGGCGAAGGCATTAACCAAGGCATAAAACACGCAAAAGGCAAATATTTTATGGTTGTGGATAGCGACGATTGGTTAGAAGAAAAAGCGCTTAAAACCGTGCTTGAAGAAATGCAAGCGCTTGAAAACCAAAACGGCGTTGATATGATTGTAACTAATTACGTTTATGCTCACGACGACGAAAAAACCAATAACGTTATAAGTTACAAAAATGAATTTAGAAAAGGTAAAGCCACCTGTTGGCAAGACACCAAGCCTTTCGCCCTAAACACCTACCTTACCTTACATTCTATAATTTTTCGCACTCAAATTTTACGCGATTGCAAAATTTGTTTGCCAAAGCACACATTTTATGAGGATAACTATTTTGCATATTATCCGTTAAAATGGGTTGAACGCTTTAAATACATAGACGTTAATTTATACTATTACTATATAGGCAGAGAGGGACAATCGGTACAGTCGGATATTTTGGCAAAACGCTACGCACAGCAAATTGCGGTAAGCCTTGCGGTTTATAAAGCTTTTGACGTGTATGAAGAAATAGCCATTAACAAAAAACGCGGCAAATATATGTACCATAATTGTCTTATGGTTATGTCTATTGCAACTGCCGTTGCAAGACTTAACGGTTCGCCCGAAGCTGAAAAAGCTTTAACCGATATGTGGGAAGAATGTATAAAGCACAATAAGCGCCTTGGTAAAAAAATGCGATACCTTACCCCCATTGCCATACAAGCAATGCCCGGCAAACCCGGTAGACACATTGCAAATTTACTATATAAAATTGTTAGAAAAATCGTTAAAAACTAAAAATTATGATAAAATACGATTATTTAATTGTAGGAGCAGGCCTATATGGCTCGGTTTTTGCCTATTTAGCAACGCAAGAAGGCAAAAAGTGCTTGGTTATTGATAGACGAGATCATATAGGAGGCAATGTTTACACTCAACTGCAAGAAGGCATAAACGTACATAAATACGGCGCGCATATTTTTCACACTTCTAACAAAGAAGTGTGGAATTTTATAAATAAATTTGCGAGCTTTAACAATTATGTTAACACGCCTGTTGCACGATATAAAAACGGCATTTATAACCTGCCGTTTAACATGAACACTTTTGTTAAGCTTTGGAGCGACGTTTTTACCCCCGAACAGGCAAAACAGCGAATATATGAACAAATTCAAGCGGAAAATATAAAAAATCCCGCAAATTTAGAAGAACAGGCTTTAAGCCTTGTAGGCAGAGAAATTTACGAAAAGCTTATAAAAGGTTATACCGAAAAACAATGGGGACGCGACTGCAAAGACTTACCTTCTTTTATTATAAAACGTTTGCCCTTACGCTTTACATTTAACAATAATTATTTTAACGATATATACCAAGGAATACCAATAGGCGGTTACACGCCGATTATTGAAAAGTTGCTTGAAAACTGTGACATTTTAACCAACACCGATTACAAACAATTTATTACCCAAAACCCCGCTATAGCACGAAAAACGCTATATACGGGCTCGTTAGACGAACTGTTTGATTACCGCTTGGGCAAGCTGTGTTACCGCACGGTTAAGTTTGAAACCGAGCTTTTACAAACGGATAATTTTCAAGGAAACGCCGTTGTAAATTATACCGAACGAGAAATACCATACACACGAATTATAGAGCATAAGCATTTTGAATTCGGCAATCAACCGCACACTATAATTTCCAAGGAATACCCTTGCGAATGGAAAGACGGATTGCAGCCCTATTACCCTGTTAACGACGCAAAAAACGCACAATTATACAGCGAATATCTTGCGCTTGCAAAAGCCCACCCTAACTTAATAGTAGGCGGAAGATTAGGCAATTACACCTATTACGATATGGATAAAGTTATTCAAAAAGCTATGGATGATTATAAAAATCAACCTAAAATATAACTTTATTGACAATTATTGAGCTAAAAAGTCTATACTCTTGCGTTTACAACAAAAAACAATTAAATAAGCATGAAAAAACGCACCCTTTTAAGTTTGAATTTAAAAGGGTGCGACTTTTATTTATTTTGATTTAAATTAGTTTTTTTCGTTTAAGCAAGCGATGCCGGGGAGTTCTTTACCTTCGAAAAGTTCAAGCGAAGCGCCACCACCGGTAGAAATATGAGTCATTTTATCGGCATAACCGAGTTGAGCAACCGCAGCAGCACTATCGCCACCGCCGATTATGGTTGTAGCTTGTATTTCGGAAAGTGCTTTAGCTACCGAATTTGTACCGGCTGCCAAGGTGGGATTTTCAAATACGCCCATAGGTCCGTTCCAAATAACGGTTTTTGCGTTTTTAACAACTTCGGCATATAACGCTCTCGTCTTTTCGCCGATATCAAGTCCTTCTGCATCGGCAGGAATGTTGCCTATATCGTAAGTTACAACATCAACGGGTGCATCGATAGGATCGGGGAATGCTTTTGCGGTAACAACGTCGATAGGAAGATAAATCTTTTTGCCGAGTTCTTTAGCTTTATCGAGCATGTTTTTGCAATATTCGATTTTTTCGTTATCTACAAGAGAAAGACCTACTTCATAACCTTCAGCTTTAAGGAAGGTATAAGCCATACCGCCACCGATTACTAAAGTATCGCATTTTTCGAGGAGGTTGGATATAACTTTAAGCTTATCGGCAACCTTAGCACCGCCGAGTACGGCAACGAAAGGTCTTACGGGTTGTTCGAGTGCGCCGCCCATAACGGTAAGTTCTTTTTGAATAAGGAAACCGCAAACAGCTGTTTTTACATAGCCTTGTTCAACGATAGCAGCAGTTGAACCGTGTGAACGGTGGGCTGTTCCGAAAGCATCGTTTACAAAAATATCGCAATAGCTTGCAAGCTTTTTGCAAAATTCGGGCTCGCGAGCTTCTTCACCTGCTTCGAAACGGGTGTTTTCAAGTAAAACAACTTCGCCTTCGCCTACTTCTGCAACAGCTTTATCGGCAGAAGGTCCTATTACATCGGTAGCAAAAACTACCTTTTGACCTAAAATTTCAGCAAGTCTTTCAGCTACGGGAGCAAGACTGTATTTTGCAACAACCTGTCCCTTAGGTTTGCCCATATGAGAACAAAGAATAACTTTTGCTTTATGGTCTATAAGATATTTAATTGTGGGAAGAGCACCGTTTATTCTGTTTTCGTCGGTAATCTTTCCATCTTTCATGGGAACGTTGAAGTCAACCCTTACAAGACACTTTTTACCGGCAACATCAACATCGGTAATAGACATTTTATTGAGCATGCTCATGATACATTAACACTCCTTTTGTTTTTAAGGCAGCGTACAACTAACGCAAACGATGCCTTTTATATTTTTATTTACCATATTAATATTAACCTTAAAAACAAAAAAAGTCAATCGTTTTGCTTTTATTAATACATTTTTTACTCATTTTTGAGTATTCAACCGCATATTGTGGACAAAAAAGCAAAAAAACTATTGGAGTATAAAAAATTTTTCTATTAATTGCCCCTTATTTGTTTTTTCGCCTTTTAGCATTCATTTAAATTTCTAGGGTTGTGCTGAATTATATTTGCTTTTGACGGCGCTTGTGTTTTTGGTGGAGTGCGGTTGATTAACACGTTTTAGAGCATTTGTGCTGTACAAAAGCTTGTAAATTTTTTCAACAAGTTTACAAAAAGGCTTTAAAACAGGCAAAAGAGCTAGGCTGACCGTTAGATTAAAAAGAGTATGAAAGTTAGCTATGTTTCGCCCTGCGTAAACATTTGAAAAAAAACTAAGTTTTTGAATTTTATCTTTTAAAACAATTAACGGCACAAAATAAAGAACACAACCGAAAAGGTTGAAAATAAGGTTAAATAGCGCGGTTTTTTTGGACTGTTCGCTCATTTTTGCCGAAGCAAGCATAACAGGTAAACATGTGCCGATATTTGCACCCAAAATCATAAACGCGGCTGAAGAAAAATCGAGTAATCCAAGCGAAGCAAGCACTACCATTATGCTTGTAACGACCGAACTCGATTGCAAAAAAGAGGTTATAACAAAACCGTTTAACAACAAAACAACGGGATTTTTTACCAAAAATAAATTATTAAACCAAGCATATGCTTTAAAGTTTTCGGCGGCGTCGGTCATAAGTTTTAGCCCTATAAACACAAGTCCGAAAGCAAAACTTGCACCGCCAAAGCTTTTTAATGTTTTGTTATTAAAAAAAGTTAAAAGCGCGCCGCACGCGCAAATAAGCGAGGCAACTGCACTCATATTAAAATCGAAAACAGAAGAAAGCGAAACAAGCTGAGCGGTAAATGTGGTGCCTATGTTTGTACCCATAATAACAGCCGAACAGGTATAAAAATCTATTACTTGTTTTTCCACAAATGTAATAGCGATCATATTTGTTGCTATACTGCTTTGCAAAATCGCAGTTGATATACACCCCGACAAAAGAGCGCCAACTCGGTTTGACGTTGCACCTCGAACGAAAGCTGTAAGTCGGTTACCGCAAATTTCCGATATTTCGTTACTCATTTTTTTTAAGCCGAACAAAAATACTGCTATTGCCCCTGCAACCAAGAAAACATCTTCTGCTAAC
>CAZPFZ010000122.1:0-5272 GCA_964585955.1 uncultured Acidiphilium sp. | reverse complement strand
GTTGTCGGCGGAACGTATTGCACGCGTTGTAACGATGGTAAAGAAGCCGCAGAGGCAACGATTGATGCACTCGGCCATAACTTTGGCGAATGGATAGAAGAAGTCGCTGCAACCGAGAAAGCCGAAGGTGTTAAGGCGCATAAAGACTGTACTGTTTGCGGTAAGCATTTCGATGAGAGCGGAAATGAACTCGAGAACCTTGCGATAGCAAAATTACCCGAAAGTGCTTCCGGATGTGAAGCCGAAGACGGTAGTGCAGTTGCCAGTTCGGTTGGATTAGCATTCATTCTGTTCCTCTTAAAAAAGAGAAGATTTATATAACCTCTCGAGCATAAAATAGCATTAGTAAAATTGTGGCACGAAAAACTTTTCGTTTTACCGTGCCTAAAACAACGAATAATGCCCGAATAAGCTGATAATCGTCTTATAGCGCGACTTTGTAACACAAACTTGATAATAAACCAAAAACTAATTAAAAACGGCTCGTTCGTAAATAGAACGAGCCGAATTTTTTTGTTTGAGTTGATTTTATTTGTGTCGGCGTTTATAAGTCAAAAGAAAACATTAAAATAATAAATCAAATGGCGGAAGGAGTAAAATCCAACCGCCGTTTTTCATTTTAAAGAGGTGATGTCATATGAGTGTGTATGGGGAGGTTAATTGAAAAAAATTTGATGTATTATAGTTCTATCCGTAAAATTTTTAATAAAGCGTTAGTAAAAAAAGCAAAAATAAAATAAAAAGCCGCGCATAGCTATATGGTAAATAACTTTGCGCGGAGCATTAAAAGTCTGCCTATAAGCCGTTTAACGGCTGTTTTATTTGTTTTTTATTGGATGAATTTTATTTGTTTTTATTGGGCAAAAAAGGTTGGTGCTTTCAATAATCTGTTCTTCCTAAAAGGTAGTCAATAGTAACACCAAAGTAATCGGCAATTTTAATAAGCGTTTTAAAGTCACATTCGCGTTTAGAATTTTCCCAATAGCTTATTAACCTTACGCTAACGCAAAGATCTTTCGCAAGGATGCTCCTTGAAATCTGTTTTTCCGTTCTTAATTCTTTAAGTCTTGTTGCAAAATTGTTCATAATGCTATTTTATAACAAAACATTGCTTTTTATGGTAATTTGGAACAAAGTGTTCCAATTTACTTGACATTTATATTTCCTCAGACGTATAATAAAATCATATTAAGAACATTTTGTTCTAAATAAGAGGAGGAACATTTTATGAAAGCAAAATTCACAACACTGGCTCTTTTAACGGTGCTTTTGGTAAGTTCGCTATTTATGGCATGCGTTACAAATCCTGTTAAGTTTGAGCTTTACTTCCGTGTTGACGGTCAGGTTTATTGCGCCGTAAGCACTACGGGGCATGAAACTATTGCTGTCCCCAGAGATCCCGAAAAAGAAGACTATACCTTTAAAGGTTGGTATTGGGATGAGGGCATTTGGGAAAAGCCTTTCACGGCATACTCTCTTTTAGATGCGCCCATTTCAAGCAATATGTCGGTTTACGCTAAATTTGTTAAAATAGACGACCAACCCATTACACCTATAGAGCCAACTCTAACGACGGCTTCGTACAAGGTTGAATATTATCTTGAAAACATTTTGGATAACGGCTACACAAAAACGGATGAAGTAGTTTCAGTGGGTACAATATCTCAAGAAGTAACTGCTGCAATTAAGGATTACGCGCATTTTACCGCGACCGAAAGCGAGGTAAAAGGCACCGTCAATAAGGAAGGCACGCTTGTTTTAAAGGTTTATTACACGCGTGATGTTTACACGGTAACCTTTAATGGCAACGGCGGTACTTTAGTTAGCGGAACCGAAGTTCAAAATGTAAAATATCTTGCTTCCGCAACCGCGCCAACTTACACAAAAAAGGGTTACGCATTTGTCGGTTTTGACGTAAGCTTTACCCAAGTAACAAGCAATTTAACAGTTACCGCACAATGGGGTGACCCCCTTAAAGAAAACTACGATATGTCTTCGGTCAAGTTTGAAAACGAAACCGTAACTTACGACGGTAAGGCACATTCGATCGAAATAACCGGCGACCTACCCGAAGGCGTTACAGTAACTTACGAGGGCAACAGTAGGGTTGATGCCGGCACTTACACAGTAACGGCAAAATTTAAAGGTGACACCGAAAATTATAACGCAATCAAATCGATGACTGCAAAACTTGTTATACAAAAGGCTAAAATAGATATAAGCGGTGTTAGGTTTGACGACTACGAAGTTGAATATGACGGCGAAGCTAAATCTATAATCGCATATAACTTGCCAAAAGCTATAAACAAAGCGGATGTAATCTACTCATATTATAAAAACGGCAAAGAGGTTAACGAAGCAATAGATGCTGGCACGTATATAGTAGTTCTCGATTTTAATTTATCCGATAACTACGAAAGTGTAGACGATTTAACCGCAACATTAACCATTACGCGTGAAACTTTCGCAGACGATTACGCCAAGTATACTGCATTAGGTAAAACTATAGATTTAGTTAATGCCGATAGTTTAGTTACCGTATCCGGCGGTAAAAGCGTTTTCAATAACGATTTATATTATATGGCTATTGATCGTGCCAACCTCGGTCGACAGGACGGCGTTATCGATATAACCGACGACATGGCAGATACTCTAACGCAATATAGCGAAAAATTTGCCGGCAAGGTATCGTTTGGTGCCCGTCAAGATAAAAACGGCAAGTTTATGACCAACAAATGGCCTACAATGAGTTTATCCTTGAACGGAGAATATGAAAAAAGCGAAAAAATTAAAACCCTTCAGTTTTATTATACATATTCTTACACTATGAGCGGATATCGTGTAGATATCAAAAATTACAGAGATCCCGATAAATTCAAAAATATAATATCCGACGAACTCAAAAAAGACGCACAAAGAGTGCAAGACGGTAAACTTTCTGCGGCAGAATTTATAAAAATGTGGGGTACCCACGTTGTTATGTCTGCCATATACGGCGAAACTGTAGACGTAACTTATACGGCAATTTCAAACGAATGGGAAAAGGCTCAAACGTGGAAAGACGATTTAGAAGCCGAGCTTAGCAAACGCTTTATGAAGAGCGAATTAAATCTTGAAGGAAGCGTTGCCACTTCATTTATAAAGTCTTCTTCAAGTAAACATTCCGTAACAAATCTTACAATAAGCGTAACGTCAAACAAAGCGCTCGCGGCAACCAGTTTGGATAGCTTTGTTTCCAACTATAACGCATGGCTTGCCGCTCGTGACGATAACGGTGATTATGCCGTATTCAGCGACTTACCCGACAACAGCCTTTACTGCATTTGGTATCTTTTAGGCGACGAATACGCAGAAGCTATAAATATTTTGGATGAGTATATGTACTCGCACGCTTCCAAGCTTTACCAAGAAAAGATGGATGCCATTAACTCATTAATGTTCGAAAGCGTCGCTTTCGAAGCCGAAACGGGTACGCTTAGCATAAACCTCGATACCTTTCAACAAAAAGGAGTTGTTCCTGAATTAGACGGCTCTGCATTAGCTGGTGGCGTTTATAAGATCACGCCTTATTACCAAGGCAAACAAGTTAAAAAAGTGGTTGTAAACGGCGCTTACGGCACGAGAAACACTTCCGGGCAGATTATACAAACAATTATTTCGCCCTTTTCAATCAAAATCGATAAAGACTGGATTGGCGACCTCGATATAGTAATTAATAACGTCGGCATCACAACGGCAAGCAATTACGGTTTTATTGATTTATCCGAAGCCCCCAACGTAAAAGTCAATTTGGAATATCGCGGAACAAATATAATTCAAGCCTACGGTCACGGGCAGTCTGCTCTTGTTGTAAACGATTTAACAATCACGTCAAATAATACCACTGACGAGTTTGCTGTTAAAGGCAGTAACGGTGCCCACGGCGCTTATAATGGTGCAAGCGGTCAAGACGGCGGCTGTGCCATAGTTGCAACCAACGTAACTATAAACGCCAACGGTAGCTTCTATTTATATGGCGGCAACGGCGGTAATGGAGTGCAAGGCAGTAATGGCGACGACGGAACCACTCTCGATGACTACTATGTTGTAGAAAAATGGTACGGTGTTTTAGATGTTCACATAGCGACTATTTACGCTTATTTTAACGGCACCAATGGTGCACGGGGTTATAACGGTGGCAACGGCGGTAATGGAGGCAAACCTATAACGTGTGATTCCTTTGTTGTAAAAAACGGTACAGTAAAATTTGTTTATGGCGATGGCGGCAACGGCGGCAATGGTGGTACCGGTGGTCGCGGCGGTAAAGGTCACGATTTTTATGCTTATGGGATAGATATTGCGTTTGTTCATGGATTCAATCCCGGTGGTGGCGGCAGAGGCGGCGACGGCGGCAATGGTGGAGACGCAGGTCGCTCGAATACAGAAGAGTATACATTCGATTGCAGTAATATTGAAATCTGTGCCGGCAAAAACGGAACAGCCGGAAGAGGCGGCAACGGCGGTAATGGTGGTGAAGGCGGCAAAGGCGGAAAATATACCTACAACGGAACAAGCCATTACGCTGGTAAGGCTGCAGATGGAGCCCACGGCGATAAAGGCGATGACGGCAAAACTTGGTAAACATCAACATCATTACACACATTATTAAAGCATTAAGATTTTCAATTTAAAAAATTCAAATCTAAGGCTATAAGTCGATTATCGGGCGTTTTTGCAGGGTTTTTTGCAAGGCGCCCTTTATTTTTATTTAGGTATAATGGTTATTTTGAGTTTGCAAAGAACATAAAAAAGCCACAGCGGGTAGCCGTAGCTAAAGCAATTAGTTTTTTAAACAACCTATAGGGATAACAAATACACCGTCATCGCGCTTATATCCGTATTGGATGATTGAATAAATCAAGCAAAGATACGCTTTGTTTGTTAAGGTTGTTTTTATGATTTGCGGTAAATAGTCAAATAAAAAGAAAAAATAAAATTTCGGAATGTAAAAATACGTTATGGCAAGTAAACTTAAAAAGAAATATTAAAAAGTTACAGATGTTAAAATCATCCGGGGCTTTTTTCTTTTTTTTACTTTTAGCATATTACTTAGTAACAATAGGTTGGCTCCCCAATAAAATATATGTTTTTTCAATAATCTCACCTAAAACTTGCGACGTTTTTGCTGTAACTTTTAGCATTAACAGGCTTTTTTGCCCCTTTGGGCAAATCGTTACTCTTAGTATTCGGTTGCAACGTCGCACTACTTTACCAAAACTGCACTACTATAAGC
>CAZPFZ010000121.1:0-5327 GCA_964585955.1 uncultured Acidiphilium sp. | reverse complement strand
GCTTAGAAAGATAAAACAAAGAATTGTATGTATTATATAAAAAACAAAAGGTGTTTATGAATATTTTTAATAATTTTTGCGCCGAGCAAAATTTGCAAACGGTATATAAGGCGGGTATAATCGTACTTGCCGTTTTGCTTGTTTCTGCCATAGCGGCGTTTATAATCAAAAAAATCAAGTCTGCGCCAAAATATACGGCAAAGGATGCTCTTTTAACGCAAACCGAAATAAAGTATTTTGACATAATTCGCGGTATAATCGGAGATAATTATATTGTATATCCGCAAATCAACCTTGCTTCGGTAGTGGAAAAAGAGGGTGCGGGTGCGCGAACCGAGCTGTTTAGAAATATTGACTTTGGCGTATTCGATTATAATTACAAAATTGTTTTACTTATAGAAATAAACGACGCCACTCATTTAAGAAAGAATAGAAAAGAGCGCGATAAAAAAGTTGCGCGTATTTGCAAAAAAGCAAAAATTCCACTTGTTACATTTTGGGTGAAAGACGGAATTAATGTTGAGAGAATGCGCCGCGTCTTAGCAGACAAACTGTATATATAAAAAATGATTAGCATATAAACGAGGCAAAAAACGCAATAAAATAAAGATTGAAAAACACAAAATATATTAAAGCATATAATAGCTGCTTTAATTGCAAGCAAATTGTATAAAGCAATATAAAAGGAACAAAAGTGAAAGAAAAACGCAAATTAAAAAAAGAACAACAGTATATAGACGTTAAAAAAAGGCGAATTATTCCGCAACGGTATATTTTTAATTCGTTGCTTATATTAAGCCAGATTGTATTATGGGCAATGTTTATGCAAGCGCTTGCGCTCTCGGGGGTAATTACGCAAACGCTTTATACCGTGGTAGAGTTAATACTTATAGTCGGCATCATAAACAAGGATGAACCGCCTGAATATAAAACGCCTTGGCTTTTAGTTGTTTTATTAATACCTATTGTGGGTGCCGTTATTTATTTGTTGTTTGGCGGAAAGGCAATTGCTCCCAAGGCAAAAAAACGCCTTAAAGAAAATAGTCGGTTGAGTGAACAATACCTTGTAAAAGACAACATTGTTTACAATAATCTTAAACAAAACAGCGAGCAAGGCGCGGCTATATCGCAATATATAACAAACACTTGCGGTATGCCCGTTTATAGCGATACTAAAACGCAGTATTTTGCTAGCGGCGAAAGCTTTTTTGAAGCGCTAAAAAACGATTTAAAACTAGCAAAAAACTTTATTTTTATGGAATATTTTATAATAACGCCCGGTTTTATGTGGGGTGAAATTTATAAAATTTTAAAAGAAAAAGCTGACAGCGGCGTTAAAGTATATATTTTGTATGATGACATCGGCAGCGCTAAACACACGCCGTCGGGGTTTGCTAAGCTTTTAAACTCGCGCGGAATAAACTGTTGCAAGTTTAATCCGTATATTCCAATTGCTTCGTCGGTGCACAACAACCGCGACCACCGCAAAATAACGGTAATAGATGGGCAAGTCGCTTATACCGGTGGTGCAAATATTGCCGACGAATATATAAACAGGGAACAACCTTACGGACATTGGAAAGATAGCGCAGTGCGTTTGCAGGGCGGTGCGGCAAGGTCGTTTACCGTTTGTTTTATGGACATGTATAACTTTTTTGCCGAAAAGCCGTTGAGCTTTGCCGATTTTGTTTTTCAAAACTCAAGCTACAAGGCGTCGGAAACAAATAATATTTTGGAAAAAAATAAAAACGAGCAAGATTTATGCGATAAGCAAATTGTAATTGGCGAGCCCATGGAGCAAAGCGCGGAAGAAATAAAAAAAGGCGAAACCTATTTGCCACCGTACGGTTATGTTCAGCCGTATATAGATGGTCCTGCGCCCGTTCATCCCGAATATATTGCAAAAAATATATACTTAAGTATAATTTACGGGGCTAAAAAATATTTATATATTGCAACGCCTTATTTAATAATGGGGTTCGAAGCGGAAGAAGCGTTAATAATAGCTGCTCGTCGTGGGGTAGACGTGCGCATAATCACGCCACACGTCCCCGATAAAAAATATGTTTTTACGATTACGCGTTCGGCATACTTAAAGCTTATAAATGCAGGCGTAAAAATTTACGAGTACGAGCCGGGATTTATACATTCAAAAATAATACTCAGTGACGACGAAATAGCTACAATCGGCACCGTTAACTTTGATTACCGTAGTTTTATTCATCATTATGAATGTGGCGCACTGCTTATAAAAACGCCTTGTTTAAGCCAAATAAAAGAAGATTACATTAGCACGGCCGACAATCACGGTATTTTGCAAACGCCGCAAAGTGCAAAGCTTAGTTTTGGCGAAAAAATAACAAAAACAGTGATGGGATTGTTCACGCCGCTACTTTAAAACCTACAAAAACTGCCTAAAAAGGGTAAAAAATTAATTAGTGTAAAAAAATATAAAAAAATGCAAAAAAAGCATATACAAAATAAAAATTATATGGTATAATTAAAAAGCGTTAGTGTAAGGCACAACGCTAAAAGACGATACTTTAGCGCAAATTATTGTGCAAGTAATAAATATTTAGCAAAAACGGAGGTATTATCATGGCTTTTAAGATTAACGACGGTTGCATTTCTTGCGGAACTTGTGCGGAAAACTGCCCCGTAAACGCTATTTCCGAAGGTTCAGACAAGTACGAAATCAGCGCAGACGCGTGCATTTCTTGCGGAACTTGCGCGGCTAATTTTCCCGTAAACGCAATTGAAGAAGAATAATTGCTAAACTAATAACGCTAAATAAATAGGGGCTGCATATTTTTTATGCGGCTTTTATTTTTTGTAATATTATTGCTCCTGCGCGAATATGTATAATCGAACGGGAGGAATAAAAATGGAAACGATCAAAAAAAACATAAATGACATTAAATGTATGCACTTAGCGGTGGCAAGCGCTATATCGTGCAGTCTTACGGGCGTGGCGGATGGCGATAGAATAATCGGGCTTAACGCGAACGCACGTTTTTTAAGCGCGGAGTATACCGAGGGCGAATGCAAAATTACCGCGCGCGTATATTTTAGCGCGCTTATAGAAGGCGAAAGCAGCACCGAATGCATTGAAAATGCCGCCGAGTTTGATGCAAAATTTTCAAATGCGGATATTTTAGAAAACAGTTTGCTGTTTACCGATTTTTCGGTAGATTCGCTTACCTCTCAAAAAGATGGCGAACAATACCGAATTAACGCGATAATCAACTCCGAGGCGCACTTTTGCATTAAAAGCCAAGTTGGTGCAGTTGTTAAAATCGAGGAATCCATTGAAAAAAATAGACAAGAAAAATGTATAGAGGAATACGACGTGGTGTTTGCCGAGGGCGAGTTTGAGGGCGAAAGTTTAACAAGTTTGACTATTGAAAAAATACTTTTTCACGAAGAAAACGCACGTGTTTTAAACGCAAGATGCGGTATAAATCAAGTTACCGTAGAAGGTGAAGTATATTCCGAATTTATTTATATAACCGAAAACGGAAAAATAGCAAAAGAAAATTTAACCGTACCGTTTAGCTACGAAATAGAATGTAACGGATGCCGTGCCGATTTTTATGCGGTTGCTTGGGCAAGCGTAAACGAGGCAAACTATAAGGTTCTTTTGCCGGATGAACAAAAAAACAGCGTTCAACTTACCGCCTTGGTAAAATTTTGCGTTGCGGTGTACTCGCCAACCGAAGTGCTATTAACAGAAGACGCCTTTTTAAAATCGGGCGATTTGCTGTTAAAAAGGGATAAAACCTATATGTGCACTTTTGCGGCGAATAAACCCTTTTTATACAAGAGTTTTGGTGAGGCAGTGTGCGAAAAAGGCGATAAAAGCATAATTGCGGCAGTCGGTGGCAATGTTAACGCGCTAAATTATAAGTGCGAAAACGGAAAACTGCAACTTAGCGGAACGGTGCGCACAAGCGTGGTAACATCAAACGAAGGCGAAGATCTTTCAACAACTTTTGCCGAGCTGCCTTTTTCATGTTCCTTTAATTGCGATGGCGAGCCTTTTTGCGTGCATGCCTTTGCAAAAAACGTTACCGCAAAAAGCTTGGACGAAAAATGTCTTATGGAATGCGAAATAGTTTTTGACTGCGCTTGTTATTCTCGCACTCAAACGGAATATATATCCGATGTTACAATGGGCGAACAAAGGCAAACAGAGCAAAGTGCCATAAACATTATTTTTATTGAAAAAGGCGACGATATGTGGTCTGTGTGTAAAAAAGCGCGTGTAAGCGAAAGTGTGCTTATCGCGCAAAATCCTGAGCTTGTGTTACCGGCTGAAAAACATTCCGCCATTGTTGTTTATAATAAAACGGAAATGTAAAAATTAGGCTATAGGTCGATTATTAAGCAGTATATTAAAAATATCGGTGATAAATCATGAGAACTAAAGAAAAAGCTTATGCTAAATTAAACTTAGCCCTTAACATAAAAGGAGTTAAGGACGGATATCATATATTGGATAGCGTTGTAACCACGGTGGACCTATACGACGTTGTAACCGTAAGCACTCGCAAAGACGATAAAATAACGTTAAAAGCCGAGGGGCTAAAAGAATACGTTTACGATTGCAATCCTTTGCGCGACAATGCGTATAAAGCCGCCCTTTTGTTTAACAAAACCTTTAAAAGATGCGGTGCAGATATTATAGTGCATAAACGCATACCGTTATCCGGCGGAATGGGCGGTTCGTCTACCGATGCAGCCGCCGTTTTGCGAGCCTTGGCAAAAATGCATAAGATAGAACAAGAAGAGCTTGTGCCTTTGGCAAGAGAAATAGGGAGCGACGTTGAGTATTTGTTAAAAGGCGGCATTGCGCGCATAGTCGGGCGGGGTGAGGTTGCCGAACAAATAAAAAGCGATAAAAAGTTATTTTTTGTGGTTGTTTTCGTTGGGGGTGGAGTTAACACCGCCGAGTGTTTTAAAATGTATGATCAACTTGGTGTTTCTGGTTGTGAAAGTGCCGTTAACGAGCTTATAGACGGACTTTGTGAGGGCGGAAGTTTACAAACGGTGGCAAAAGAATGTAAAAATATGTTGTTTAACGCAGCGGCTGAAATCAATCCGGAAGTGTTAAATGCTTACAATGCAATAAAAGCGTTATCGCCAATGGCTGTTTTTATGACGGGTAGCGGAGCAACGGTATGCGGAATGTTTGAATATTACGACTTGTGTTTATGGGCTAAAGATAAGCTTTTAAAGCAAGGTTTTTATGCCGAAACGTTAAAAAGTGTTTTTATGTAAATTTTTTTATGAGCACTTTTTGCGGCGTGTTGGCGGTTTTAGTGAGT
>CAZPFZ010000120.1:0-5364 GCA_964585955.1 uncultured Acidiphilium sp. | reverse complement strand
TCATTATTTTTCTACGTTTTTTAACGGCGTTTACGCCTCTTTTAATACGCATGATGTACTACCTCCCTTACGCCTGAATGAGATTTTTGACCATTTTTTCTTGAGCTGAAGAAACATAAGTGGTCGTTCTGAGTCTTCTTTTTCTCTTGGTATCTTTCTTAGAAAGGATATGACTCTTGTTTTGATGTCCTCTTTTAATTTTTCCCGAAGCAGTTACCGAGAAACGTTTTTTCGCACCGCTGTGCGTTTTCATTTTAGGCATAATATTTATCCTCCGATTTTATTTTTAATTATTTGTTTTAGCGGGTGCAACAATCATTATAATGTTGCGGTTTTCGGTAAGAGGTTTCTTTTCTACAACCGCGTTTTCGCCCAAAATTTGAGCAAATCTTTCCATTACAGCCACACCTTGTTCGGGGTGAGCATTTTGTCTTCCGCGCATTTTTATTGATACTTTTACTTTGTTGCCGTCGGCAAGAAATTTAAGCGTTTGTTTTGCTTTTACGTTAAGGTCGCCCACGTCTATCGTCATAGACAGCCACATTTCTTTAACTTCAACGGTCTTTTGATTTTTTTTAGCTTCTTTTTGCTTTTTGAGCAATTCGAATTTGTATTTGCCGTAATCCATTATTTTACAAACGGGCGGCACTGCGTTAGGCGAAATTTTTACCAAGTCGAGTTCGGACTGTTCGGCTATTTCCAAGGCACTGCGAGAGCTCATAACGCCGAGCATCTCCCCATCTGCACCGATAAGTCTTATTTCGCGATCCCTAATCTCCTCGTTGATCTGATGTTGATTTTTAATGGTGATTTACCTTCCCTAAAAAAATATCGGACTGCAAACTTTATGCAATCCGAATAAATATCAACACATAATAAGCCCATTACGGCTTTTACGCTTTAATATGTGCCGTTTCGATATTAAACCAAACGGCGAGAAGGATTGCTTCTGCTTGTCAGCCTATATATAATACAATATAATTCGTACAATGTCAAACGTTTAACCGACTTTTTTAAATTTTTATTGATTTTTAAGGTTTTGTTTTTTTGCCTATATTAAAGCTTATATCGTATCAAATCAAACCTTTTTTATATTTTATTTATAAAATTAACGGGTAGACTTGACTAATAAAAAAAATTATATTACAATATAGTTATGAAAAAGATTATTCCGTTAATATTATTGCTTTCGGTTGCGGTTACTTTTTTTTATTTTAACAAACCCGTAAATACAAATGCCGATTCCGTTGAAAGTAAAAAATTACAATATTTTAAACTTGAAAAGCCTGTGAGCGTTGTTCGCGACCAAACGAATTTTTATATAGCGCAAAAGGACTTGCTTGCCGTTTACCATACCGATGAATCGGCAAACGAAGTTTACGACAAAATTGAGCTTGACGGTTTTAACATAACGCATATTGAAAAGTGGCAAAATTACTTGCTTGTTTTATCAAACGGCAAACTTTATGCGGTAAATCTTATTAAATCGGAAAGCGATAATCAAACTTACACGCTTATAGAAACACCCTTTTTTGAAAACGTTAACACCTTTTCGGTTTGCGGCGAAAAATTTATTGTTTGCTGCAATATAGACGGCGAAACTTACGTTACCTATTGCAATCCTTCGGATACGCAAATATTTGAACAAGAAAAGCAAAAAAAACTTTTGGGCACAACAAATGCTCTTGCTCTTGTAAGCGATGATACGCTATATTACCACTACCAAAACAAACTTTATGCAACAGATATAAAAAATTGGCAAGGTCCTTTACCCGACATGCCGGAACACCCCGACATATTGCAAATGCAATATTGCAACAAACTATATTTTAAAACAAATACCGAACTTTACGCTTATTCGGCAACTTCTAACACGTGTGAAAAGTTGCTTAATTTAACCGATTGCGGCTTGATTGGCAGCGGTGAATTTTTTGTATTTAACGATAAAGTTTTAATATGCGATACGGCTAACGATAAAGTTATAGAATTTGACCTTGAAAGTAAGTTAAAAACGGATTTTGAAATAAGTTTTACCAAAATTCCGTTACCCGCATCTTTTAATTACGGATTAACTTTAACACCCGAAATTATAGTTATAACTGGCGGAACAAAACTTTACAGCATAGACCTAAAAAAGTCGGAGCAATTAAAGTATTTCTATTTTAGCGGCGAATTTTATACGCAAAAAAAGGATGCCGAATACCTTGTGATTTGCGAAATTGACAGCGAATATTACCTTATTTCGGGCGATTGCACGGCACTTGTTCTAAAAGAAAACTTTACAGGAGAAAATGCACCTTATAAAGTTTTGCTATCTTCCCCTACGGAAGAAAGAACCGAGGCAACCCTTTCAAATGCATTAAACGCTTTTGATTATCCCATTTTAAACAGCGATTATTACTCGTTTGAGTTAAAACAAGGCGATAAAGTAACGGTAGAAAATATTTTAACCGTTAACCAAACTTCGTATGCACTAATTTCGTATACCGACGATTTAAGCCAAAGCGTGAAAAACGCGTATGTTCCGTCGAGCTACCTTGTTTACGAACAACACACGGTATTAGAAGATAAAAATTTCTCTACCGCAAGCACATACCATAAACAAACAGATGTTTTTGCCGATAAAGATTTAACGCAAAAAATTGACAGTTTGGATAAATTCAGCGATATAGTAATTTATTCAACCGATAACGGCGTTTGCCATATTTTATACAACGGCGACAAAACAGGTTATATAGAACAATCGACTATAGCAAAAAAAGGCGACTATACAAAGCGCGCCGTTGCCGTTATTTTGTTGCTGTTTGCATCGCTTACAATTACTGCCATTTATTTTGAACGTAAATATCTTTACAACAAAAAAGATACACTAAATGACTAACATGCTAGTCGCACTTATATAGCAAAAGGCTCTTGTTAAATTGGACTACCTCCACTAAATTAACAAAGAGCCTTTTGTCTTTTATTTTTTACGGCAGTAAGTACTGCGTATGATAAATTCTGTAAGTGTATAAAACCTTCCAATCGGAGCCGAGCGAGGACATTGTGTAACAAACATCCAACTTACCTTCTTCCAACATCCAGCCATAAGGATCGCGATAAAAACAGCAGTTGTGATTACGTGAAAAACCCGTTAATTCTTTATTTATATCGAGAACGCTTTTCCACGTTTTTTTGTTACTCTTAAAAAATGCACCTATTTCTCCGCCCTTAGTTGCGTTTTCTATACAATAAACCCTTGAAAGATTAGGCAAGTTTGTGGGTATTTCGTACTGTTCGAACGGGTGAACATCGCACACAACGTACATTTGGTCGTTAAAACCGTCATACATAAATTGAGCGTTGCACATATTATCTGCGGTTACCCCATCGGTTTGAGTCAACCCTTTGCCGTAACCGAAGTTTCGTACAACATTTTAGGTTTTTCAAGATCTGAAAAATCCCAATATTCGTATTTTTGTCCGCTTATGCTTCTACCCGTGTAAAAAAGCATTACTTTGCCTTTTTTATCGGCGCTGATTAAACTGCACTGACCCCAACCCCAAATAAAATTACTACTTCCGTCGTATACGTAATCGGGGTAATAATAGTAAAAATCATACAATGGGCTTATTTCGGGTACGTCTATCCAAGGTCCGTCGGGCGATTTTGCCACTTTAAAACCAAACATATTGGAACTGTTATCTACCGTGGTGCAGCCCAAAACAGCCATAAGCCAATTATAGGTTTCGCCCTTATATTTAAATTCGCCTTTTATTACATCCGGATCGCAAATATTCCCCGAATAATAGGTGTTTTCGGTAGGTCCGAAAAGTATCTGCTTTTCGCCCCAATAAAGCGTTCCGTTAATAATTTTACCTCTGCGATAAGCTATGTGATCGCCGTGAGCACCCGATTTTTCGTTTGAACAATACCACACATATGCATCTGTACCGTCTATAATAACACAAGGGCAATAATTGTAAATGCTTACAAAATCCCCTTCTTCATCGAACATAAGTCCGTCATCGGCAATAGCCTTATAGCCGTTAGGGATTTTTTCGCCGCAAGAAGCAATGCAAAAAATCGTTGCAAAAACCAATATGAAAGCAATTACTTTTTCTTTTAGCACGTTATACCTCCGATAAAAACCTTTGTCGGGTGTTTTTATTTTTTATAAACATATTTGTGTATTCTATAAGAAAACAATACAGTCCAATCTGTGCCCGTTTTGCTCATAGTGTAAGCTACTTCTACGTTACCGGGCAATTTATAACCGTAACAATCGCGTATAAAGCAACAGTTATGATTATGTTCGTAACCGGTGCGATCTTTTTCTATATCGAACAGTTTTTTCCAGCCTAAACTGTATTTAAATAAATCTTGTTTTTGCACACCGCTTGGCAAGGTCATATAATAAACAGCCGTTTTGCGCGGAAGATTTGTAGGCCACATATCTGTACGAAATGGGTGTACGTCGCAAAGCATATACATCCTGTTTGTTTGCTCGTCAAACATAAACTGCGCATTGCAAATGCTATCTTGATCGCCGTTTAGGTCGGTTACGCCTTTTGCCGAAACATCGCGTGCATCCAACATTTTTGCATTTTCAAGGTCAGAAAAATCCCAACATTCGTATCTTTGTCCCGTTAAACTTCTGCCCGTATAAAAGAGCATTACCTTGCCTTTTTTATCGAGACTGATAAGAGAGCTTTGCCCCCAACCCCAAATAAAATTACTGCCATCGTATTCGTATCCGGGGTATTCCTTATAAAAATCATACAATGGGCTTATTTCGGGTACGTCTATCCAAGGTCCGTCGGGATTTTTAGCTACTTTAAAGCCAAACATGTTTGCGCTGTTGTCCTTTGTTATACAGCCGAGTATAGTCATTAAATAGGGGTATGTTTCGCCTTTATATTTAAACTCGCCTTTTATTACATCGGGATCACAAATATTACCAGAATACCAAGTGTTTGGTTCGTAAGTTAAAATAACCTGACGAGGACCCCAATACCAAACGCCTTCCGCCTTTACACCGTGCCTATATGCTATGTGGTCGTCGCCACCTATATTTTGGGTAACACTCGAACAGTACCATACGTGCCCTTGGTTGCCGTCAACCATAACTGAAGGCGCATAGTTATAAATGCGCTCACCTTCAAGTTCGTCAAACATAAGTCCGTTTTCACCTTCGGCAATATATCCATTCGGAACTACCACATTTTCATCAGTTTCCGTTGAAGAATTTTCGGTGTTATTACTTGAAGAATCGCCAGCAACTGAGGAATTATCAGCTATTTCGCATCCTATTGCACTAAAAGCCAACATACAACTTAAAACCCCTAAAAAAATTTTTTTTAAAATAGTTTTATTCATTATCTT
>CAZPFZ010000119.1:0-5387 GCA_964585955.1 uncultured Acidiphilium sp. | reverse complement strand
GCCGTGATGCTCTTTAGATTTTGTTCGTCAGTGCGTTTATCATAATAGGCAAGCACGTCGTCGATTGCTGTTTCTACGTTCTTTTTATCGCTCAAGAAATCTTACGCAAGTAACGACGTACAATTCCAGATTATCTTTGTTCTCGCACTTTTTATTGCATTTGTGTACGCGACGTTTTTTACAAGTATAGTATTTGTTCGGAGGAAAGAAAATCTATTCGTGTTTTTGGAAAAATGTTCTTTAAAGATTTTAGCGTATATATGCAGCCGGGAGAAAACATTCTGTCGATTGAAATATTATGTTGCTTAAATGATTCTTCGTATTCATAATATAAAGTAATATAATTAATCGCTTTTAATTCCTCTCTACTGCTATATTTTAATAAAAAGTCTATAAATTTGTTCTTGTTCTTTGTAGTTGAATAACATGCGACTTCTTGTACCAAATAATCAATCAAAGACAAATATACCATACCTACAATTGCATCATCATTAATATTATTTACAACATCTATTTTAGAGTCAAACGAAACAACTATTTTATTATCCGGTACGGCATCAATTAAAATTTCTTGATTTTTGTTTAACGGTAATGGTTGAGATTCAAGAAATTCATATAGTGCGGGAATCGCTGCTTTTACAAATCCTTTTTTACATACGAAATTCGCCCCTTAGAAGAAAAATCATCAAGTATGCTGCTATAAAATGCGCAGTAACTGTCTCTGATATCCGATTCTATACTTTTTACCGTCAAAATTGCCGTTTCGTTAATATTATCGAACCCGAGATATTCGAACAGATATTTTAATGCGTTGACGTATGAAACCACAGTACCCGTTTGAGTACCGAATTTTACCTCGCAAAAACTCTTATATTTTTCAATAAACTCTTTTATTTGCATAATAAACCTCGGATTATTTGACAAACAACTTCCACACAAACCGTATTGCCGGCTTGCTTGTATTGTTCGCGTCTGGGAACGGCGCTCGGAAAAGCAAATTCTTTCGGGAAACCTTGCAAAGCAAGGCATTCCGACGGAGTGATGTTGCGAATCCCGAAATTGTCTTTTATAATCGGTACTCTGTCATAATACGTTCCCATATTTGCTTTCAACGTAAACGAAACGCCGTCTTTGCTCGATTGAATACCGTAATCGGCAAAACGATAAAGTTGCTTTTCGTCCGAGATAAACTCGTTCAAACGCCGATATTTCGTCGATTCGGGCGAGTAGTAATATCTATCGTCTGCTTTTACAGACATGTCGATAACGTCGGTTATATGTTTTGTAAGCGGAACTTTTTCGGGAAAGGTAAATTTTTCGCAAGCGTTCTTATCGGTAAATGCGACGATATAAGTTCTCGTTCTATGCTGCGGAACGCCATAATCGCAAGCGTCTGCAATCAAGTAGCGAATAAAATATCCCCGTCCCGCCAACTCGTTGTGAATAACGTTAAATGTCTTTCCTTTGTCGTGTTCGGTAAGATTTGCCACATTCTCCAAAAACACGACAGAAGGGTGCTTTTCGTCGATAACTTTTCCGATTTCAAAAAACAAGTTACCGCGTTCGTCCGAGAATCCTTTTTGTTTTCCGCAAACCGAAAACGGCTGACACGGAAAACCGGCGGTAAGAATATCGAAATCGGGAATATCTTTTTTATCGATAGAGCGGATATCTCCTTCGATTAACGGCGTGTCGGGGAAATTGTGCCGATAAGTCATGCATGCGTATTTATCTAAGTCGTTCGCCCATACGATTTCATGTCCCGCTTTTATAAAAGCAAGGTCGATGCCGCCGATTCCGCAAAACAAACTGCAAACTCGCATTATCTCATTCTCGAATTAAATCTAACGGACACGTTAAGCGGCAAATAATATTCGCCGTCGATTTTTTTAATACGACTCCAACAATATTTTTCCGCGCTGACGTATTCAAAGAACGTATTCCTATACAAATAATCTCTAAAACCTTCTCTATCGTTGGAATGATAACAGAGAATATCTCCGTCGTCCGTTACGACTATGTAGCCGCCGTTGACTTGTTCTTTGCCGTCCCAAACGTTTCCTGCCGTCATTCCGGTAAATCCGGCAATCAAAAAGTCTTTTAACGCCTTTTCGTAATAAACTTGCGGATTCTGAACGTTAAGAGGATTTTCAGCCGACATCCTTTCAACGGTTTCTTTGACATTGTGATTATCCGTGCCGGAAATCAATCTGTCTTTAACGCACCAGGCCATTATTTTAGCCATCGATTCTCTTATAAGGAACAAATTATTTTCGTAAATCGTGTTTTGAGTTCTTGCAAATTCCATCGTAACGGGGTGATTTTTCAAGTACTCTCTGCATTTTGCCCAACCGCGACCGCCGTTTTCCGATATATCGTTGAATTCCGCCATCATCGCGTCGTCACAACCCGACAATTTATATAAGTATTGCGAAGAAGAACCTGCGTTGAATAAAGTGGGGTTTTGTCCGAATTTCGACTTAATCGAGAAGCCCATTATCGAAACGATTGCCGTTTGTCCGTCTCTTACTTCGATAAAAATATCGTTTTTGCCGCCGAACTGCTTTTTCACTGCCTTTACGGCAGGAGCCTTCGGTTTGCTTACGTAAATTACGCTTGCGAAATCGCATACCGAATCCGGAGCGGGAACGGAAGCGCCTCGTGCGTTTTTAATATCGTTAAACAGAGCGTTTGCGTTTTCGTTGAATTCGCTTGTGGGAATTACGGCAAAGACGATTTCGGAATCTTGAGGTTTAATCGTAACCGTTGATTTTTCTTCGTCGATAACGTATTCCAAAACCTGACTTTCGCATTCTTGACGAATGATTTTCAGAATGTCAAGGTAACTTTTGTAATTTTTCTGCAACAACTTGTCGGCAGAGTACAGTTTACCTTCACCGAGAAGTTTTAACATAACGTAAAACTCTGCCCATTCGCCTTTATTGAGTTTCTTTCCTTTTATCGATTCAGTCATTTTTATCGAGTACCTCTTTGATTTTTTCCGCTATTGCCTGTATTACGGGAACTGTTACGCTGTTTCCGAATTGTTTATACAAATGCACGTCCGCTAAAACGAATTTGTAGTCGTCGGGAAAGCCTTGCAATCTTGCCCATTCTCTCGGTGTCATTTTACGAATGCCGTCTTTGTTTATTTCACCCTTGATGTGCGTAGTGGGGGTTAAATTCGTTTGCCGCTTATCGACAATCAGGTTCCTTTCTCTGCCCATACCGCCGCAAACGATTGCGCCCGAAACGTCGTCGAGATCTCGGATTTCATACCCGAAACCGTGTCCTTTCGCGGCGTGGCGTTCTTTATGACGAATAAGCGTATCCATATAGCAAGTGCTGAGATAATATTTTGCGGGAACGGGATTTTCTTCCAAAATATCGCGAATGCGTTTCGTATCGTCGGTTTTGATCGGGAATGTAAATTCCTTAGGTGCAACATCGTTTCTGAAAGCCACGATATAAATACGCTCTCTGTTTTGCGGAACGCCGAAATTACGACTGTTTAATATTTGTTCGAACGGAGTGTAGCCGATTTCTTTAAGCGTTTCGGTGATGATTTCAAAAGTTCTGCCTTTGTCGTGAATAGTCAAACCTTTTACGTTTTCGCAAAAGATTACTTTTGGTTTCTTTTCGGCACAAATTCTCGCCACGTCAAAAAACAACGTGCCGCGCGACATTCCTTTGTAATCGTCCTTAAACCCTTTGCGTTGTCCGGCAAGACTGAATGCCTGGCAAGGAAATCCGGCAAGGCAAATATCGAAGTCGGGAATATCCGTTTCTTTAATTTTCGTTATATCGCCGGCGATTTCAAAGTCGTCGTGAAAATTCGCCTTATATGTTTTTTGAGCGTATTCGTCCCACTCGCTGACGAACACCGTTTTCAGTTCGTCACCGAAGGCGTTTTCGAATCCGAGCCGAATTCCGCCGATACCTGCGAATAAATCAATACTTTTTAACATCTTTTTATCTCCGTTACAGTTTAGAAAAGTACTCTTCGTCAATCTCGTAGTCTTTCACTTCTTTCAATCCAATTGAATATTCAGCCAGCATATCGATGAGTCCTTCGCCGTCAATCAAATCAATTTGTTGCTTACCGATATTTGCAGCCTCTTCTTTTGCAGCAGTTGAATATGTCCCTGTCGTAACAAACAACCCTTTTTCGACATTCCGGGTAAGCGATCCTCGAAAATCTCTAATTTCAGGCGCGCCGACAGTACCTTGATAACGTTTGCATTGAAAAGCGATATTAAAACTAATCACTCCGTTTATCTTTAACTTTCCATAACCGTCAATACCGCCGTCGCCTGTTCTTTTAGTAACCTCTACATCCGTAAAACCGCTTTCTCGTAATATCCTTTGCGTAAGACGCTCAAATGCGAACGGATTCATTCCGACCAAAATCTCGTAAACTCTTTGTCGCCACGGTTTTATCTCCGCAGGTATATCGATTGGCGGGTCTTGTTCGGTATTATTTGTTTTCGATTTATCAATTTTAGCATTACGACCGGATGTGTTTTTGCACTTTTCGATTTCGGCACCGCATACGCCTTCAACATTTGCAAATTCAGGAGAAATTACCCAGACGCAGCGAGCAGAGTTAATAATTGCACCGTAGTTTTTAAGAAGAGTGCGAGCCCAAGCCAATCTATAATCGATTTCACTAAAACTATCTCTTCCCGTATGTATAATTTCAAGAATGTTATCCGGCACATCAAGAATTTCATACACTTTCTTGTTTATCTCATCGTTGCGTCCCGATCCGCCGAGCTGTTTCATTGCTAAAAAGGTTGCTTCTATCAGTGCGGCATATCCCGGAACTTGGGTTAATTTGTTATTTTTCATATTCTTCACAATCTCCGTTTCACTTTTCGTTGTAAATATTTTCGATTTTATCTGCGCAATCGGAAAGGTGTTGCTTTATATCAAAATCCCAAAAACGCAATACAGTCCAACCATCGTTTTGCAGTTGTTCCGTTACTTCTTTATCTCGCTCGATATTCCGCTCGATTTTCGGAATCCAAAATTTTCTATGAGATTTGAAGTCGTTTTTCTGATTTTTCCAATCGTAACCGTGCCACATTTTGCCATCTACGAATATCGCTATCTTTTTGCTTACAAACACGATATCGGGTTTCCCGATTACCTTTCTGTAATTTTTACGGTAGCGCAAACCACGCTTCCAAAGTTCTTTGCGTAACATCAACTCGGGCTTTGTGTCTTTGCTTTTGTTGCTGCGCATGTTTTTTGCAATTTCTTCTTGCGTTTTAGCCATTGTTTTCTTTGAAATCGATGCCGTTGCGTTCACACAAATCTCTAAATGCTTTTTTAGCCTTTATGCTCGGCTCGGTTTTCCCCGTTTCCCATCTGCAAACGGTAAT
>CAZPFZ010000118.1:1648-5406 GCA_964585955.1 uncultured Acidiphilium sp. | reverse complement strand
ATCAGTGATTTCATTTCCTGATTTATCAAAATATTTATGACAAATTGTACATTCTGTATATGCTTTAGTACCTGTATTAGTACAGTCTGGAAGTTCAATGTTATGGAATACTCCACCATGAATATGAGGTGCTTCTAGTTCTTTTAATTCAAATAAAACAATTGTAAATGTTAAATTGCTAGACATAGTAAATACTTTCTTTGATGTACCATATCCTTTTAAAATAAAGTCAGTATTTTTAAGTTCTTCATAATCAAAGTAATAACCATCTTTTAATTCGATTGATAATATTAAATAATATTTTACACCTGAGAGAAGATTTATGTCTTTCATTGACAAAGTACTTAAATCTACCACTGAGATAACTTCCATAGCATAGGCACTAATATTTGATGAAATGTAAAAATTTTTCTTTGTTTCTTTAACACCAATTGTATTATATTTAATTTTTAAATCATTTACTGATTTACCAAATTCATATCCTGAAAGTTCTAATGAAACTGATGAAATTTGTACACCACACATATAACCACATACTGTACATTCAAATGTATTTGGATCAACTTGATGTGCTTCATGGATTGTTTCGACACCACATTGGCATACTTTCCAGTGATAATCATAATTATATTTGTAAATTTCGTTATATTCATGGATATGTGTTTCATCATTTATAACAAGGTTATAACAAATATTATATTCACCGTTTGTAAAATTATATTCAGCGTAAACAGGGTCACCTAATCCTGTAACAGTTATTAAATCTTCTGTCATATATAAAAGGTCATAACCTTCTTTTGCTTTTAAAATAATACTTAATAAATATTTTTGATTTGCCTTAAAAGTATGTTCTTCATCGATAGGCCATCCATTTGTTTCAAAATAACAAGAAGCAGTTACACCAGTTGATGTTGTGCTTAAATTTAATTCTATATCACTTGATGTATTACCAACTTCAAATCCCTCTAAAGTTAAATCTATTTTTCCAACTCTTTCGATTGGATTATCAGGATTATTTAATTTTGGCATATCTAATAAAAGCATATACATCGCATAATATTGTACGCCGATTTTATATATATCAACAAATGAAAAATATGAAATGCTTGCTTCTAAATTTTTAATTGAAATTCTATCTTCTGTAAGATCTGATAAATCATAATAGACTGGGAAAACAAGTGATACAAGTCCTATGTATTCTCTTGAATTAACAAATATAGTATTATCTTCAATTATTTGACCTGATATTGAATACATAAATCCTTCAATAGCATAAATGAATGTTGGATTAGTTTCTCCAACTAAATTTATATCCACATCACTTGGTGTTTTTCCTTCTTCATAACCTGTAATTTCAAATTTAAGTTCTTCTAATTTAATTTTTCCATTTTCATTACAAATATTACAGTTAAAATCGAAAATATCATCAAAAACATGTTTATCTTTGATATATTCAAAACAGATATCACAATATCCAAAATGATATTCATTATCATTATCATCTATAAACCATTGAGATACTGTATGAGTGCATTCATCTGTTCTAAAACTTACTTTATAAGATATAACAACTAATGAACCAGCTTGTTCAACTTTAAAGTAATCTTTTAATGTAAATCCATTAATTAAAATATTTAAATCTGATTCAGTATAATTTATAAATGAATAATTTTCAGGCGCAAATAATAATAAATTAATATAATAAACTATATTATTATCAAAAGTAAGATCGCCTAATTCATTAAGTGATTTATTAGTATTACCAATACTAACATAAATTTCACATTCTGGATTAATTGTATTAGTTGAATCACTAACTAATGCGATATCTTTTATTGGACTATTTAAGTCAACTCCAGTTAGTTCATATTTTAATGCTGGAACATCCTCAATTGTGCTAACGCCTGCTAAAAGAGGTAAGGCAAATAAAATTTCAATTGTTTCTGGGTAAATCTTAATTTCAAGTGTTTCGCCGCCAAGACCAGCAATCTTAAAATCTGATACTTTTAAATTTTCTGTGTCAATGGTATCGTCATATTTGATAATTGCAGAAACACCATATTTTTGATTTGGTAAGAAATAAGTAAATTCATTTAATCCTAAAGTTTCATTGAATTCATTTTTATCCCAAGTATTAAAAATAAATAAGCCCCTACCATATTCTAATTCTTCTATAAGAGTAATTCCTTCAACTCCTTCTGCAATACTAAACATAAAGTCAGATGCTTTTCCATCTAATGTATAGCCTGTATAATCAATGACAATACGCTTATAATCACAACTATTACATGTTGGATCTAAATCATCATCAAATGTATGTGGAATTGTTGGAAGTGAAACATTAAAAATTAAATTATGATTTTCATCAAATGTATTTTTACATTTGTCACATTTATAATGTCCAATATTACCTTCTTTTTTACAAGTTGGTTCAACTGGTTCAATCCATTTATAGTTTTCATCTCCGACATGATGTCCTAATTTTTTTGAAGTAACGACACCATTAATTGTTTGTGTTGTAAAGCCTTTTTTAGTAAATATCGCTTCGTATTTTGAAAGTTCATCATAAATACAAGTTTTATTATCAGTTACAGTTATAGTAACATTAACAGTTTCTGTTTCAATATGTCCACATCCATCAACTGTACATTGATGATAACCTGTAACAGTTTTGTTATCTGCTGCCCAAATGTAATATGCGTCGCCAAAAGTATGAGATGCAGGTGCAGTTTCAACTTCTTTTGTTTGATCAGTGAAGTTTTCAAATATTGCGGTAAAAGTTGTTATTTCTGGTTGTGTACAAGATTTTTGTTGTGTAATTGTGTGGCTAGCAGCTGATTCTTCTTGTTTAATATGCTTATTGTCATTTTTACATACACAAGTCGCAACAACTAATGTATTATCATTTAACCATTGATATGTTGGTTCATCATAGTCATGTCCTGTTTCATCAGCTGTTATTACATTTGTCATAACATGCAAGTCATTTAAAGAATTGAAAGCTGAAATTGTAAAACTTGCGGTAAAAGATGATATTTCTTTTTGTGTACAAGATTTTTGTTGTGTTACTGTTTGATCAGCATTTGCAGTTTCAGATTCTGAATGTGTACATCCAGTAATAATACAACTATGTGTTGCGGTCATTTTTGTTTTATCATCATTTAATGTATAAATTACTGTTCCATATTTATGACCTAATCTATCTGCTGTTTTTTCACCTTCCATAACATGACATTCATATACTTTATCAGAATTGAAATCTGAATTGTTAAATGAAGCAGATATGTCAGATATTTCATCTAATGTACAAGATTTTTGTTGTGTTACTGTTTTATCAGTATTTGCAGTTTCAGATTCTGAATGTGTACATCCTGTTACAGTACAGCTATGTGTTGCGGTCATTTGTGTTTTATCTTCATTTAATGTATAAGTTACTGTGCCATATTTATGACCTGTTGCAGGAGCTGTTACTTGATCTGTCATAACATGCAAGTCATTTGAAGAATTGAAAGCTGAAATTGTAAAACTTGCGGTAAAAGATGATTTTTCTTCTAGTGTACAAGATTTTTCTTGAGTTACAGTTTTTGTTGTTGTTGCAGTTTCAGATTCTGAATGTGTACATCCTGTTACAGTACAGCTATGTGTTGCGGTCATTTCTGTTTTATCTTCATTTAATGTATAAGTTACTGTTCCATATATATGGCCTGTTGCAGGGGCTGTTACTTGATCTGTCATAACATAATAGCCACTTGTAGAAT
>CAZPFZ010000118.1:0-1548 GCA_964585955.1 uncultured Acidiphilium sp. | reverse complement strand
CCTGTTGCAGGGGCTGTTACTTGATCTGTCATAACATAATAGCCACTTGTAGAATTAAAGGCTGAATTTGAAAATATTGCTTTTAATGTTGATTTTTCTACTTGTGTACAAGATTTTTCTTGAGTTACAGTTTTAACAACAGTGACAGTTTCTGTTTGTTCATGGCCTTCTTCTGTACATCCTGTTACAGTACAACTATGTGTTGCGGTCATTTTTGTTTTATCTTCATTTAATGTATAAGTTACTGTTCCATATTTGTGACCTGTTGCAGGGGCTGTTACTTGATCTGTCATAACATAATAGCCACTTGTAGAATTAAAGGCTGAATTTGAAAATATTGCTTTTAATGTTGATTTTTCTACTTGTGTACAAGATTTTTCTTGAGTTACAGTTTTAACAACAGTGACAGTTTCTGTTTGTTCATGGCCTTCTTCTGTACATCCTGTTACAGTACAACTATGTGTTGCGGTCATTTTTGTTTTATCATCATTTAATGTATAAGTTACTGTTCCATATTTATGACCTGTCGCAAGAATTGTTAAATCATCAATGATATTATTATCCACATCAAAATGTTTTCCACAAACAGTACATGTTTTATGGGCTAAAGTTCCATTTGTTTTACATGTTGCAGGAACTTTATCTGACCAATCTGAATAATTATGGCCAGGACTTGTTATTGTTTCTTTTGTTACCCATCCACAAGTATTACATGTTTCGATTACTAATCCATCTTGTGTACAAGTAGCTAGATTGGTAACTTTATTACCAGCGTGTTCACATACTTTATAGTCTAATTCAATTTCCGCAAGCTGCATTAATTCATCATCACCTGCTTGATTTGCGATAAATTCAAATTTGTAATATTTAAAACTTCGATATGCATAACCTTCTGTTTTCGCAGGGACTGTAAATGTATATGGTGTGTAATTTGTTGCTTTGAGGGTTGTATCGTTTGTTCTACTATCTACTTCAACCCAAGTTCCTGTTTTTGTAATTGTATTAAAATCGTTACATCCGTAGACTTTCCACGTTGCTGGATTTCGGCCTGAATATGATGCCGTATCGTTTGCAGTGTAGAATTTATAACTTTTTAACATAAATTCTTTATCTGCTTCAACGACTACGTAAGGAGATTTGCTAATTTCCAAACAATATTTAGTTCCATTTGAAGAAGTCTTTTTACCATCAAATAACTTATCGTAGCTTTCAGACGCGTTACTTTTTGCTTTTCCATCGACTACGGTAAATGTAATATATTTTTGTGGAATAATATAATCTGAAATATCATTTATTTTATTTTTTCCTGCTTCATCTTTGTAATATGAATTACATTTTGAACAGCTATAATATCCTTCAGAAATTCCTGGAGCTTCATATGTTGCAGGACACGCTGGATGATATGTAAAATTATGTCCTGTTGCTTTTCCTGTAATCACACTCATTTGCAAATGGTTACAATTTTGACAATATTGTTGTTTATAACCATCAGTCGTACAAGTTGGGTCAGTTTCTTCAATTATATAGTTATGATCACAAACTTTATAT
>CAZPFZ010000117.1:3876-5422 GCA_964585955.1 uncultured Acidiphilium sp. | reverse complement strand
TTCGAACTCACGGCCTTCGCGTTGCGAACGCGACGCTCTACCAACTGAGCCATATCCCCATAACTTTTTTAATTTTAGCAAAATGGCGTTCTTTTGTCAAGCACTTTAATAAAAAACACAAAATATATATTTTTGTGAGAGCAGAAAAAAATAGGGCGGTAGTGGATTTGCAAAATTACGCTACTAAAACAATTTTTATAAATACCCTTTTAATTGCTTGCTTTTTTTTGTGTTACATAGTATACTTTTTAACAAGTTAATCTTTTGCGCGTCGCAAAAAAATTAAACATTATTTTTTACGGTAACTGTTTTTATATTTTTGTCGCGTTGCAATTAAAACATTTGCTATAGCATATTGTTTTAAACTTAAAAATCGGGGGCGTAGCCCAGTTGGTTAGAGCGCTTGCTTGACATGCAAGAGGTCAATAGTTCGAGCCTATCCGTCCCCACCAACAAAAACAGAACGTTTGTCTTTTTTGGCAAACGTTCTGTTTTTTGTTTATAGAGAAGAAATTACAAAAGGTAAACGCATTAAAAGAAATGCGATTGAAACGTGGATTGAGTCAATCCGGATTATCAAAGATAAGCAAAATTTCTTTACGTTCGATTAAAGCCTATGAACAAGGAAGGATTGATTTATCAAAAGCTCAGGCGGAAACTTTATATATTCTTGCAAGAATTTTAGATTGCACAATTGAAGATTTACTAAAATAAAGTAGTTAATGTGCTGTATATCATCACGGTTTTGCCGTGTATAACATGCAACTTAAGGGTATGCAAAATTTTACATATTTATAAAAAACAGGCAGGAAAAAACCTGCCCGTTTTTTTACTTGCCGCGGTGAATTATTTTTTAGCGCGTGCATTAAATTTTTGTTTAGCCATATATGCAATACACAAAACGGATAAAAACATAATCCAATTTTTGTATTCAGGTAGGATGGAAGAAACACACGAGCTTTCTGTTTTGTCTATTGTGCGTTCGTCTATAGCAGCGCACAAGTAGCATGTGCGGAACTCATTTCCGTTCTGTTTATCCGTAGGTTCTTTATCGCGTATCCATTCGCACCAATAATGACCTTGTGTGTCGAAATTAAAAATAATTTCCTTTTTTTCGGGAGTAAAGCGTTTTTGGCATGAATTGCATACATAATATTCTAAAAATCCGCAACCTTTACAAGTCGGGCTGTCTAATTTAATCAATTCGCTGTAAGCATGTTCGATTAAAGGTATTGCAACGAAATTATCATAATTGCAGCCCTCTCTGCTACAAGTATAATATTTTTCCCAGCCAACTTGTGTGCAAGTGGGGGCTTGCGCTTCGTGAGAAACTAAATTATGCCCGAGTGCCGGTATTTTAGTGAGAGTGGTGTAAGTGGTGTAATTACAGCCCTCTCTGCCACAGGTATAATATTCTCCCCAGCCTACTTGTGTGCAAGTGGGGGCTTGCGCTTTATGGTCAATGTAGTCGTGTCCGAGTGCCGGTATTTCAGTGAGAGTGGTGTAAGTGGTGTAATTACAGCCCTCTCTGCCACAGGTATAATAT
>CAZPFZ010000117.1:0-3776 GCA_964585955.1 uncultured Acidiphilium sp. | reverse complement strand
GAGAGTGGTGTAAGTGGTGTAATTACAGCCCTCTCTGCCACAGGTATAATATTCTTCCCAGCCAACTTGTGTGCAAGTGGGGGCTTGCGCTTTATGGTCAATGTAGTTGTGTCCGAGTGCCGAATTGTGGTCGTCTACAGTAATTTTTTCCGTGCAACCGAGGTTTTTGCAAGTAGCCGTCTTTGTTCCGTCAAACAAACAAGTAGCATTGTTATCTGAAACATAATTGCCGAACGAATGCTCTAAGCGAGGTATTTCTTCAATATCGGTTTTAGAGTCACAAACCAAGCAATGGCGCGATTTTGAGCCTTTTTTCAAGCAAGTGGGTTGCGCATCTATCGTCCATTTTTCCGAATAAGAGTGCTCTATTGTTTTATATTCGGTTATATAGTGAGAGTTGTCATTTAAACAATAGCGTCTATATTCAGAGGGGCTCGCACAAGTACCTAACTTAAAAAGCGTTAATTCGTCGCTGTATTTGTGTCCAAAAGCATTGTGTTCTGTTTTAATTTTAAAGTAAGAACAATTATGGCAAGCTTCTGCAACGTAACCATTTTGTTCGCAAGTTGCCTCTTTAGATTGGGTGTAAAAGTCGTGTCCTAACGCATCAACAGGATCGGTAAAATAACCATAACTGCAATTTTTACACGAGTGTAGGGTATATCCCATTTTTTCGCAAGAGGGAGCAATTGTTGTTATAATTGAACAATCGTGGTCAACCATTGGGATTTCTTCGTATTTTTGATATTCGCACAATTGGCAAGAGTATATCTTTTTACCAGTGTTTTTACAAGTGGGGGCAAGCGTTTGATACCCGTCATCGAAGGAGTGATTAAATCCGTGAATAACAATCACGTAATCGGGCAGGTAAAAAGCGGCGCTGCCTTTTACATACTTTAACGTATTAGTTTTTCCCGTAAAGGAAACATACAAAATATCGTTAAAATTATGCGGCGCGTTGGAATTAACAATAATTTTACCGTTTACTATTTTGCAATAATCGTATTCAAAGCGGAAAGAAACATCGTATAAGCTTGATATTGCATACAAATCAAGTTTCTCCGTATTCTTTTTTAAGGTAGACAAATCAAAATACTCTACGGAAATTTTTTCGTTAATTTCTTTTGCGTTATGCACATACCATTCTTCATCCGAGACGGAATATCCGTAATATACTTTATCGTATCCCAAAGCAACTAACGGCAGTTTGTCTTCTGAAGAAGCAATAGAAAAATCAAATACTCCCATTGTTATGCTCGCTGAAATATCGTAATAAAGTCCCATTTCGTATTTTGCGGCGGCATAGTAATCGGTTTTGTTAACGAAGTTTTCATCCTCGTTCGAGGTAGAGCTTGTATAACTAAACACGCCCGAAGTGAAAATGTATGCGCCGCCTTCAAGCCCAACTTTAATGCCAAGTATGTCATAAATGCTTATAGAGGCGTCGAGTTTAACACCGGCTTGCGTTTCCATTTTTCCTACCAAAAATATAGATTCGTCGCTTGATAGGTCTATATGGTCGCTCTCTACATCTAAATCAATGGGGGTGAAAATGTTTTTAAACACTTGGAATTCTAAGCGCACACTGTTTTCGTACGTATGATTATAAGTATACTGAAACGAAGCTTTCAAATCAAAATTAAACACGAAATAAATTTCGGCTTGGAAAGTGAAAAAATAGTATTGTGCGGAACACGAACCTAACTTAATGCCTACGCTCTTTTTGCTTTTTTTGCCTCCAAGCGCTTCAGCAATCGAAGATAACAATTTTGAAGAACCGCTTTCTTCCGACCAAGTTTTTATTTCTGAAATTATTGTATTCCAATCCGTGTAACGCAAATCTTTCAACAATTTTTGCTCAAAGTTTTTTTCGCTTAGGTTGTTTAATTTGCACCAGTCGCAAAGATCGTATCCTGAGGGTAAATTATCTACTCCTCTAACGAGACTGTAATTATACATGTTTTTGTCTTCTAAATGAATACAATTTGCGCGGTGTACAGTATTACTTTTGTTATTTATAAGGTATTCGTCGTTTAAAAAATCGCTATCCGTGGGTTTGCATACTTCACAAGTTAAATATCCTGGCTCGTTTGCCAAGTCTTGCATTTCTGTTTCGGTTAAATATTGCAATTTGTTCTTATCGACTATTTTAGTTATATAATGACAGGTTGCCCTATGAATTATTAAACTATTTTTGTTTAGCGCAAACGCATGCTCCGGGGCGTCGTTTAATTCATATGCTAAATCTAATTTAATAGTATAATCTATATGATCGGTACTCATTTGTGTAAAATCGATAGTAACCGAGCAAAAACTGTCTTCGGGTTTTTCTAAAAAAGGCGTAATTAAAATTTGCGTTTGATTAGATATTGTTAAGTTTAAGCAAATATTCCCTAATTGTCCAACTGTTTTGCCTTTTATGGGAATTTCTATTTTTACATCAAGGCCAACAAAAAAGGTTGTACTGTCTATTTGTTTCAAAGTGGGTTTTATTTTTATGCCGTTTTCAGAAAGACTATCTGAACTCAAACCTAATTCTTTTAAATAGTCATTGGCTGATTTGCCTACGATTGCTAAAAAAGATTGAAAATTTTCGCTTGAAAGTAGGTTGTCTGCTAATTCCTGTTTAATATCATCCATAAAATCGGGCCATTGTTGTGACAACTCATCTACGTTAGCGAAAAACGAGAGAGAGCCTGAAGAGCCCGTTTTTAAAAGTTCGGCAAGAGTGATTGGCTCGAATTCCACATCATCGCTATCGGCGTCAGACGAGATTATTTTTTTAATTTTTCCAAATGAGCCAAACGAGCCGCGATACTTCTTACCCAAGCTCCAAAGGGAACCGATTCGAGGCATATAATTGCCTATTCTTCGTATTCTTACTATTAGTTTGTCGGGACCCGAGCTGATTATTTCATGATCATAGTTATCTAGGTTTTCGTGATCGTTTGTTTTAATGTTAGCATCTGAGCCATTTCCCGTCGGTTTTTTTGAAACCACCAAAAGAATAAGTTCGTCGGCATTATATTTTTCAAAACTGACGTCGCCGTAAGGTATTACGCGATAGGTGGCGTTTTCTTTATACGGTTTAGTCGGCTTAACCGAATATACATTATTGCTAACCGCGCTAATTATGTAATCCACGCGGCTTTCTTCCGACCCAACGCCGTATTTCGATTCAAACGCCTTATAAATAATTCTTAAATTATTTTTAATATAATCTTCGCCTTGGTTAGAAATAACATTAAAAACAAAATCGTTATAAACCCGTTTTGTCTCTTTTGAAGCGTTAGGTGTTCCGTTCTTGGGCACGTCTTTTGGACATTTGCATAACTTGCATATATAAACGTCCTTTACGCTTGTAGATAAATCTGCTCGTAGTTCAAATTTATGCTTTAACGGAAGTACCTTTGCTGTTTCAGAGCTAGTGCATTCTGTGCAAGTTCTATGCTTAGAACCTTCTTGGTCGCAACTTGGTTTTACGTCTTCTTGCCACGCGCCATACTTGTGTCCCGTGGCTGCTATAATTTCAACTTTCTTGCCTTTGCAGTTTTGACAAGTATATTCAATTTGACCGTCTTCGGTGCAAGTAGGACCTGTTTGCTTATTTTTATAATCGTGCTCTGTCTTTTCAATAACAATAGTCAGCAAAAACTTTTTTTTGTTATCAAAATTATTTTGGCATTCAGAACAATGGTAATGTCCTAAAACGCCAAATTTGGTGCAAGTGGCGGGTATTTCTTGTATCCAATCACCGTATGTATGCCCTTTGGCGG
>CAZPFZ010000116.1:0-5428 GCA_964585955.1 uncultured Acidiphilium sp. | reverse complement strand
ATAAAGGGTGTGCCGGGGTTTACTGCAGGTTCGGTTTTATTGTTTCAGTCGCTGTTTTCTCAAATTAACGGCGGCGTACAAACTGTTATAAATTCTTTTCCGCAAATGGCTTCGGGGAAGGATGCTATTTTATCTCTTTCGGAAATAATGAATAGCGAGGACGTGGAAAATTACGACGGAAAAACACATATTAAAACCGTAAAAGGCGATGTATGCTTTAAAAACGTAAGTTATCGTTACCCCGATAGTAACGAGGATGTCATATCTCACTTTAATTTAAACGTAAAAGCTGGCGAATGCATTGCTTTTGTAGGTGCTTCGGGTTCGGGTAAATCGACCATAATGAATATGATTATTGGTTTTTTAAAGCCGACCGACGGAAAACTTTACATAGACAATAAAAACATTTGCGAAATAGATCTATCGCAGTACCGCAAAAATTTATCGGTTGTGCCGCAAAACAGCGTGCTGTTCGAAGGCAGCATTAGGGAAAACATTACTTACGGTTTAAAAAAATATACTCAAGAACAGCTTGACGATGCCGTTCGCCGCGCAGATATAGATGAATTTTTAAAAGAATTACCAAACGGCTTAGAAAGCAACGTTGGCGAGCACGGCGGAAAACTTTCGGGCGGACAAAAACAACGTATTGCAATAGCGCGCGCGTTAATACGTAACCCGAGCATTTTAATTTTGGATGAAGCAACTTCCGCTTTGGATAACCTTTCCGAATATCACGTTCAAAAGGCGATTGAAAGCGTTATTAATGGCAGGACGACATTTATTGTGGCTCACAGACTTTCTACCGTGCGCTGTGCGGATCGTATAGTGTGTATGGATAACGGAACTATTGCAGAGGTCGGGACTTATGACCAGCTTATGGCTTTAAAAGGCAAGTTTTACGAGCTTAAACGTTTAAGCGAAATAAATGCAAAGGGATAATTCAAACAAGTCGTCCTATAGGTTGATTATCGGCTATTAGGGGTTTTATTATGCGCTATTTTTAATTGATAATTGTTATTTGTTTTGCATCAAGTTGTAATAAAAAGAATTTTATTTGCCACAAAAATATATAACAAACAAAAAACGTTACGCGGAAGTATTTTTTTCGCATAACGTTTTACTTTTTTGTATTGAGTTTTAAGTAAGTAAAAATAAGCGTTAAAGTTTGTTAATTAACTTATAGGCGACTTTTTGTTAAGTTTGCGGTTTTTGTTGATTGCTGTTTGCACTGCGGTAAGCGTGTGGTGATACGCCTACCATTTTTATAAAGTACGCACTAAAATGTTTATAATTCCAATAACCGCAACGTTCGGCAATTTCTGTTAGCGACAAGTCAGAAGTAACAATAAGAGTTTTTGCAAAGTCCATACGCTTTTGTATAACATAATTTTTAGGCGACGTGCCAAAATGTTTTTTAAATAAAAGTCTGAAATGTTCGGGAGTATAGCTCATATCCTTGGCAAGCGCGTTTAAATCTATATCGTTCATAAAATACTCATCCAAATAGTTTTTTATGTAATCTATATTTGGCACGTGCTGTTGCTCGTTGCTTTTGCGCTTTATTTTAATAATTGTTTCGGCAAGATATGCGTTTATCATTTGAGAGTAGTCGTTAGATTTTGCAATATACTCTTTGCGTATTTTTTCTATAAGTTCAAAAATAACAAGGTTAGAATCATCTCCGAAAATAACCTCTGCCGAAGAATCTAAAAGTTCGTCCGCTTCAAAACCTATTGCCACAAGGTGTGTGTCGGTAGAAAGCCATCTTTCTTGTACTTCGTTATGCAAGGTGTTTGGCGGATAAATTATGTAGCTGTTCGGTTTAAAATTAAATACTGAATCGTTTTGCATATTGTATGTGGTAAAGTTTTTATTTATGCCGTCGTATTTTACATCCGATTGTTTTTCGTAGTTGGATTTACCAAAACAATCGCAGTAATAAACGAGTTCAAAGCAGTTGTGGCAGTGCGGCCACATGGTAAACTGTTTAATTTCGCCGTTTCTTACTATAATAAATAATGATTTCAGCATTTTTGTAAAACCTCCTTTTTTACAATCTGCAAGTTTGCTCACTCGTATTATATCGTCTATCGATGATGTAATACTTCGTTCGCAAGCCCTTGCAAGCAAGTTTGCTCACTCGTATTATAACATAACACGGCTTAAAATAGATTTTTGCATTGCTTGCGCAATTGTTATTTGCAAAGCCGCAAATAACAGCCGTTAGTTGAAATACTTCGTTCGCAAGCCCTTGCAAGCAAGTTTGCTCACTCGTATTATATCAAAAGATTTTTTATCTGTCAAACATTACGCCATATTTGTTTTTTACGAATTTGTGTTTGTTTTTGGGGTTGACGATATTAAAAATGAGAGTTATAATAATTGCAAGATAAAACAAGTTTTAGTGTCCAAAAGGCTTAAAACTTAAATAAACGTGCATTATATTATATAGATATAATGTTTAATTGTAGAAAAAACCGCCTACGTAAGGTTAATGATTAAAAAATGGAAAAATTTTTATTTTAACGTTTTTAAAATGAAAAATTCCGTTTTAAAAAAAGTATTTTTACTAAAGCAATAAAATGAGGCAAATGTTTGTTTTGTGGTATTATTAGTACTCTTAAAACAAATGTGGTCGTTTTTTTGCGTTTTAGTTAAAAGTTTGCAATGCGGTTTAAAAATAAAATAAGCGAGGTTAATATGATGAACGTGAAGAAATTTTTATGTGCTATACTTGCGGGTGTCTTATCCGTAGGAATGTTCTCTGCTTGTGACGGCGGTGAGGGCGGAGGCGGAACTTCCGCTAATACACCGGATGAAGTTGTAAGCGTAGATTATTCAAAGCGTGCCGACAGTGCTGAGTACACACCCGACGGAGAGGTTGCTTATACCGGCAAACAAACGGTAAGCAAGCTTGCCACCGATAAAAACGGCACAAAGTATTTAGAGGTAGACGGAAAGCCCTTCCTTTATCTCGGCGCGCAGCTTAGAACGGACTTTTTCCTTCAGTTAGACGAATATACTCTTGACGATTTAGAGTATTTGTTTAAAACGGCTGCAAAATTAAACATAACTTGCATACAAGTTCCCGTTTGTTGGACGGACGTAGAGCCTAAATATGATGTTTACACGCCCGAATACGTAAACAAATTGCTCGAACTTTGCAATAAGCATTCTTTAAAGCTCGAAATATTGTGGTTTGGCAGCTATATGTGTACTTACACGGTAGCAGACGACGGAAACGATACAGATAAACGCCACGGCTATGTTCCCAATTATGTTTATAAAGATAAAGAAACATACCCCGCAATAGGTGAAAGAGATAACGATACATTTGATTTTGTAGGTTGGCTCGGCAGACAGTATTTGCTTATGCCCAATACGCCCGCTTTGTTAGAGCGTGAATGCAAAGCAATATCTTATATGATGCAAGCCGTTTACGATTACGATAGCACTCATGGTGGCAGACACACCCTCATAGGCGTTCAAGTAGAAAACGAAGCTGACGCAATGTTGTACGGACGTTTTGCCGAATTTAATTTGCAAAAAACCTATAACTCTGCAAAAAATAAAAACATAATTCCCGAAAATATCACGCAGGAAAAACTTCCCGAATATTGTTATACCGAAATGCTCGAACACGTTAACACGGTTGCTAAAGCCGTAAAAGAAAGCGATTACGGTTGCATTACTCGTCATAACAATACAATACAGGCAAATTGGGAAGAAAGACTTGAAGATTTTGCTTCACTTGAATACGTTGATTTTATAGGCTTGGATCCTTATGATTCAAATACTGTAAATTATCGCAATTACATCAGAAAGATGAACGAGTATTCTAAGAACTTCCCCCACATTGCCGAAAACGGCGGAGAATTTTTCAACCAAGATTTAATGGAATTAACGTCTTTTTCTATGGGGGCCGGTTATTCGGTATTCGAAGTGGTTTGTACTTCTAACGAAGCTTTAAAAGATTGGGAACTTCGCGGTGTCTTTAAAGATTTAGGTAATTGCAGATTTGCCGAAAAAGAGCAAGCACCTTACCTTATTGCCGTAAACAGAGCGCTTAAAGACGGTCATGCCGCAATAAGCTGTCATAACGGAATGAAGATTTTTAACGGCGAAACAAATAACGGTAATCAAGAGAACACATCTACCGGCACGTTAAAAGATTTCACTTATAAATGCACAACTAAAGAACGTGGCGTAGGTTACGTTGTAGCTTCAGGCGATTATATTTATTTCTCGTCTACCAAAGCCGATGAATTTGAATTTACCGCCGCTACTTATGATAAAGCCAATATCGAAATAGGCTATTTTGACAGTATGAACGTATGGCATACAGAACAAACAATTTCTTGTACATCAGGTAAACTTACGCTTGCTGCAACAAGGTGTTATAGAATAAAAAAGGTGAACTAAATTGAAAGATAAAACGAGTCCTTTATCGCCCGTAGTTTATCGCGAGCGTAAAATGAAGCTTACTAACCCAAAGCAGTTGCAATTGCAATCGTTGGCGTTAATCGGCATCATATTCCTATTCATATTTAACTACTTGCCGATGTTCGGAATAGTGCTTGCTTTTAAAGAGGGCGACAATGTACTCAACATTTTAAGCGCTATTTTAGATAGTCCTTGGTGCGGTCTCGATAATTTTGCAAAATTTTTGTCCGATAAAAACTTTTTGGATGTAATGATGAACACGGTTTGTTTAAACTTGCTCATGATGCTTATAAACTTTCCGTCTCCTATAATATTTGCATTGCTTTTAAACGAGTTGCCGTTAGGAAAGGGAAGAAAATTTGTGCAGTCAACGGCGGTTTTTCCAAACTTTTTGTCCTGGGTAATGTTCGGCGGAATAATAATTGCGCTTATCAATACCGATAGCGGTATTTTAAACGACTTATTGCTCAATTTGCATATAGTAGATAAACCTGTCAACATAAAAGGTGATCCCGCTTACTTTTGGGGACTTATAATTGTAACTTCTTTATTAAAAGGCGTAGGCTGGGGCTCTATTATTTATCTTGCTGCAATAGCTTCGTTAGACCCCGGTATGTACGAAGCCGCCGCTATAGACGGCGTTAACCGTTGGCAAAAGATTATTTATATAACTCTTCCGTCAATAGCGCCCACAATAACAATGTCTTTGTTGTTATCGCTTAGCGGAATTTTAAACAGCAGTGTAGATCACATACTCGTATTTCAAAACTTTAACAACTTAAAGCGAAGTGAAGTTATAGATACTTACGTGCTTAAATACGGTATTAAAAACGCGCAGTATTCTTATGCAACCGCTATTGGCTTGTTTAAGTCGGTCGTAGGAATCATTCTTCTTTCCACATCTGATTTCATCAGTAAAAAAATTACCGGAAAGATGGGTTTAGTTAGGGATTTTTCTAATTTGCATCTTAAGAGGTAAAAA
>CAZPFZ010000115.1:0-5436 GCA_964585955.1 uncultured Acidiphilium sp. | reverse complement strand
ACATCGGAAATCTTAGCAGTATTATCAAACGTGGGAGCGGTAACTGTTCCACCAATTAAGTTACATGCTAAATTGGTTATTTCTTTTACAAGATCTTTATCATCTTGCTTGGTAAGAGCCGAACAAACAACATTGCTAACGGCTTTAACCGTGTTTTTCAAGCTTAAGTTTTTGCTTGCGTTTATAAAGTCGGAAAGTTTTACGCTGTTACCTTCAGAATCGGAATATAATCCGTCAACTTCGGTTAAGAAAGCATTTATTATGGTAACCAAATTACCAGAAAGCTTATCTTCAACTAAAGTAAGTATATTTCTAAGGTTAACAACTACATCGTTTACAGTTGTGAGTTTATTAAACTGTATATTGCTTACCGTACCGGAAATTATGGTGTTAACAAAATCTACGGCCGTTTTAATAATATTGTCGTAATTATTACCGGTAGCAGTTTTTACTACTTCGCCAACAGCGGTTACAATTTCGTTAACGTCGCGGTGTTGCGTTTCGGTAACAACATCTTTTAACGGAACGCTATCGTAAACATTACCTAGTTGTTCTAACGCACAAACGGTTATTTTATAAACGTTTTCGGGTATGTCGGATTTAAATTCGTCAACAATGGCACTTAAATCATCGGTAACTTCATCGACAATTCCGTCAACAACGGGTTCTGCAACCGTTCCGCCAACGATATTATTGATTAAACTTATGCATTTATCAATTAAGGGATCATAGCCGTTTACAGCTTTTGCGCGAGATGAGCTAACATTGGCAAGAACAACTTTTACAATTTCACCAATAGAGGTTATAACCTTGTTGAGCGAAAGCGCTTTGGTTGCGGGAACAAAATCTTTTAAGCAAACCCAATAATACAAATCGCCGATTTCTTCTAAAACGCTTTCGGTTATAGAATATACTTGTTCGGGTATTTTATTCTTGATTTGTTCTATTGTATACAATGCTTTAGTTGTTATATCGGATACGTATACTTCTGTTGCGAATTTGGGTTCGGTAATCGTTCCGGATGTAAACATTGCAACTAATCCGAACGCAGATTTTACAAATTCTTTATATTCATCAGAAGCTGCAACATAAGCTACGTCTGCAACCCTTAATATAACATTTGAAAGTTCGAGTTTGAGAGTATCGTCTACAAAAGAACTTAAAGTAGACGTTGCATAAAGCTCTTTAAGAGCATTTACTGCGGCACCTGCGATTTTTTGTTCGTCCTTTATATCATTATAATATATAGCAACGAGTTTTTGTATATCGGTTATAATGCCTGCGATGTCGGCGCTTTCGTTAAAGGATATATTTGATATTTCACCTTTAACCAATCTTGAAACAAGAGAGAAAGCTCCGTCAACAAGATCGTTTATGTTTTGATCGCTTGACGGCAAGCAAACGCTAACGATTTCACCAACCGCGGTTATAACCTTGTTGATTTGCAACCCTAAAGTACCCTCGACAAAATTACCGATGGTTACATTATTGCTATCGTACAATTTACATAAAGAACTTACAGCTTGAGATAAATTAGCGTGGATTTCGACATTTTGAATAAATGCCAATGCAAGTTGCGTTAAATCGTTTAAAATCAACGAAACGGGGGCCGCTTTGTTGAGAGCAACGGTAGAAACAGTGCCGTCTAATAAATCTTTTAAGAGTTTTTCAACACTTGTGCTTAAGAATTTATTGTTCGGGAATACAGCTTCGGCTATACCCTCTATCGTATAAATTAAATCGTCAAGTTGAATATTCTTACTTGCTGTTACAATATCGCCAAACAATACTCCGCTATACAAATCAGCAAGACGTTTAAATGCTTCATCCGATTCATCGGTTTGTTTTGCGCCGGGGATTGCGTAAACCACAGCTTTAAGATCTTGAACAAGATCGGTTATAAGAATATACGGATTAAGACCGAACTTTGTTAAAGTTCCCGTCATCATATCCGACAATAATTTTGTTGCGTTCTTTATTAAGGTTTCGTAATCTTTTACAAATAAGCTTGCAACATCACCAACAAAAGCAATCGTTTGCGAAATGTCAAGATTCTTACTTGCTTCTACAAAATCTTGAATATGAGCTTGACCGTAAAGTTCGCTTAAACCTTCGGTTAGTGTTTTAACTATATTGAATGTATCTTGGCTACCGGCAAGATATTCTGCCGCGGCTGTTTCGCCGAGCATTAAAATGTTAGAAACGGTAAGGTAATCGTAAACTGCGTTTTTGATTTCTTGCGTTTTATTTTTGTTTACAACGTCACAAACTCTTAAAGCAAATATTGCGTTTGCAAGTTCGTTAGTCTTGTTATCATAATTGCTTATGTATTTGCCTGTTGATTCGTCCTTTGTAAAGCCTAAAGGAGCTGCGGCATATTCGCCGAGAAGAGCTTCTTCGCCAAGCATGTCGGTTACAAGCGAAACGAGAGTATCGTTAAATACAAAGTACATAACGGTACCGCCTACAACGCCGATAGAACCGAATACGAGTTTTCCTGTGGAGCTCAAAGAGGCCCAGAATGCGGCAAAGTCAAACTGTATGTCGCCGATGGTTCCGCTAACAACGTTCTTGATAATTCTTCTTGCGTCCTCTATTTTGCCGACTAATTCATCATTATCAGAAACAAAGAAAAGAACAATATTGGTCAGAGAGTCTACAATAGAATGAACCTTAACCTTAAAGATTTCTTCTTTAGCATTAACCATTACAAGGTCGCCGAACATATTGTCAAGTTCGGTTATTGCCATATCGAAGGCATCAACCCTTTCGGTAACAAACAAGTAGAACAAATCTTTTACGTCGTTCAACAACGCACCAATCTTTGTTTGATCATTAAGAGTGGGAGCCGTAGCAGCACCACCTATTACATCGGTAATGAGTTTTGTTAATTTTTCTATAAGTTCAGAATTGCCCGGTAAAATCTTTTTAAGAACGAGTGCTAACGTTTCAGCAACCGTTTTAAAGGATACCTCACCGCTAATCGTTATACCTTCGCTAAAGTTGCCGTTTAAAAGATCTTTTGCAAGACTCGTTAAAGGAGCAATTAAATCTTCAGCAAAGCTTGCACCGCTTTCGTTTTCGGGTGCGGCAACTTTCGATATTACCGTTTGAGCAATTTCGCCTACTATTTCGATATAATAATCTATATCTTTATCGACGTATTCGCCTCCGCCCTGTTGAACGGCTTCGATAAGTTTTAAAATGGAAGAAGAAAGTAATTGCGAAGCAGCGCCGTCAACGTTGTTTTTCCATTCATATTTGCCTGTTCTGTCGCCTGTTTCAACGTACTTTAATTCGGGAAGTTCTACGCCGAGATATTTGACTATTACGTCAACAAGGTCGCCGATAGAAGCTTTTGAAAGCTCGGTATAAGAATCAAAGAGATTTTCTTTGTTTAAAGCTCCGCTTAAAATATCGCTTATACGGTAATTAAACAAATCGGAAAGTTCGTAAGATAAATAATTCTTATTGCCGTTTGCATCGGCTTTATAATATCTTTCGGCGTCGAGGTCGTAATCAAAACCAAGAACGGCGCTTACCGGTTGACCAACGGTCATTTCGGGAATAAGGCTGTTTATTATTGATTCGAGCGAATAATCGGATTCGATTACGTCGAATATGTTATCGAATGAGAAATCGAGTATAAGCAACAAAGCACGGTCTTCACAATCCCAAGAACCGTTTTCGTTTTTAGCTATACCGAGAGCGTCGCCAACAGTGATACTTCCAAGGGCATTTCTGAAAGCTTCTACAAGGTCATTAAGCGAAAGGTCTTCTTTTAAGAAGTCGGCAAGTCTAATATTAAATAAACCGTCTACTATAGCGTTGGAAGAACTTTCTTGTATGTTGAGCATATCGCCGAGCGTTGTATCGCCGAGTGATTCAGAAAGATTACTTAAAAGCGATTTAATAAATTGTTCAAAATTAAAGCTACCGCTTTGACCTTCGAGCAGTTTGCTAACTTGTAAACCTCTTAATCCGTCTAATGCAGGTATTTTACCTTCTTCAATACCGAACGTATCGAGGATTGTTCCTACGCTCAAATCACCGATTAACGAAGTGATAAGTTTAAACGTATCCTTTTCGGTTACCAATTGCGATAAATCGAGGTTGGCAAGAATTTGGAAGAGTTCGGGCGCTTCTTCAACACCGGTTTCACCCTCTTTTGTCCAAACGCCATCGCCGTCTTCATCATTGTAGCCGAACAAGTAGCCGAGTTGTAACTTACTTAAAACGCCTACATAGTAGAATTCGTAACCACCTTCCGACGTAGGAACGAACAAGTCGGCAAGACGCGCACCGTTAAGCGCACGCGCTCTATCGCGAACAAGTTCGCCAATTTCGGGCGATATGGTTGCGGCTATATCGTATAAAATATCAGCAAGGGGCATTTGAGCCACAGAGGATAAGCTACCTTCCATAAGCTCTGCCATAATATCGCCGCCATTGGTAAGTTTAGCTATAAGGTCAAGCGATATATTACCTATTAATTCGAGAACGGGGAGCTTTGCAGCTTGTTCGTTCTTGGTATTTAACGAATATGTATACTCGTGAAGATCCTCATCATAAGTCGCATCGAAATACGACGGAAGAAGCGAACCTATCTTTACCGTCTTTAACGCCTTGACGAATCCGTTTTCGTTACTTAATTCGTCATTTTGTATAAGTTCGGCAATAGTATAGTCGCCTAATTTTTCTTGTGCCTCACGCGATAAAATCTCATCGAGCGGTTTTCCCGTAATAGTCGGCAAGAAGTTATAAAGCACCCTGAATTTTATTGACGATAAAAGCGGTTCAAGTCCGTCTTTTAAGTCGAACAACGAAATACCGAGTAAAGCTTTCCAGTCTTTACCGTCTTCATCGATGTCTTTTACGCCGGCTTTTTCAAGCAATGCTTTTAAATCCAAACCGTATTCGTCTTGCAAACGAGCAAGAGTATAATCGGAAGGATTATTGAGCGCGCTGTTTAGCAAACGCACGAGATCTTCGATTGTTTGGTCGCCTAAATCACCCACGCCGGGGTCATCGGTTACCATTCCTATGGGTTTCACGTTTTTGTATGCCCAATACGCACCACCGACTAACGAGCCGGCTGCAGCCGTAAGCGTGAACACCATTCCGAGTACAAATGCCAGCACTCTTCTTAACAAGTTTCCCATTCTGTTATCTCCTTTCATTTTTACCCGCTTTACATCTTTTCCCCCTTTTGGGTAGACTACGGGCTTTTTTAAGGACGCTTATATTATATAAATAAATAAAAAAAAAGTCAATACATTAAAAGAAATTTTTACAAAGCAATTAAATATTTTTCTCAGTTTTCACAAAAAAACGTTTTTTAACACCTAAAAGTCGCTCTTTATGTCGATTATTCGCCTTAGCCGCATTTTTTTCAACGCTTTTTACGCAAAAAAAAGACTTATTACTTCTTCACGC
>CAZPFZ010000114.1:0-5508 GCA_964585955.1 uncultured Acidiphilium sp. | reverse complement strand
TCATCCCCTTTAGGGGTTAAGCTAAAGCCACCACTTTAGTGGTGGATATTTACTTCACCGTAGCGCAAAGCACTGCGTTTTCACCCGACGATAGTCGGATTTCACAAAAAAGTTTTCTTTTTTTTAATCGGGGGCTCCTTCGCGGGTATGCGTAATTCCGCTCATATCAAGATGACGGTAAGAGGGTATAAGTGCGCCAAAGGAACAATCAATAAAAAGGGAAAAAGTCGCGCTATAAGTCGATTATTAAGGTTTTTTGCTAATATTATGTCATTTTAGCGCTCGGCGGAAGAATCCCGCGAAAGTGAAAGATCTACTTAAATCACCCACAAAGCAACAATAAAGCACAATACCACAAAAGGACAAACAATAAAAAAACAAACAAGTTTTTAGAGAATAACAAAAAAACAATTGAAAAAAAACGGCATATGTGTTATGCTATAAAAGGTAAAAAAATAAAGGCTAAAAAGCTTTTTTAATAAGCGTAGTAGTTGTTTTGCATAGTAAACAAATAATTTTACCTTAGACGGCAACCTATAATATTTTGTTAAGAAAACTTTTTTATAAAAGCAATTTATTTATAAGTAAACCGCAAAAACAAAAAATTCAGGAGGAATTTTATGAAAACTATTAAAGACAAATACCTTGTAGTTGGTGCCGATTTTGCAGGATTCCCTTTAAAAGAAGCCGTTTGCGAACATTTAAGGGCAAAGGGTTGGAAGATAACCGATTTAGGCGTTACAAAAGATAGCGACCCCAACGACACCGAAAATATGTTTCACCGCATTGGTTTAAGGGTTGGTGCGCAAATTTCAGAAGGAAACTTTGAACGTGCTCTTTTATTTTGCGGTACCGGCATGGGTATACATATAGCGGCAAGCAAGTGTCCGCATGTTCACGCAGGTGTGGTAGAAAGCGTTCCCGCCGCAAGAAGGGCAATAACGGGTAACGGTGTAAACGTTCTTGCTATGGGTGCCTTTTATGTTGCGCCTGCAATGGGGTGCGATATAGCAGATGCATACCTTTCAGCCGAACTTGGCAGCGATCAAACTTGGTGGCATAATTTTTACGAATTCCATAAACTTGCCATAGACGAATTAGAAGTTTTCGATTACGAAAAATATAAAGCAAACGGCTTTAAAATGGAACACCTAGGCGATTATCCGTTAAAGTTAGAAAACAAACCCGAATAATATTCTTTTTAAAAAATAACCATAAAATTAAATATAAAAAGCGGCTCGTTTTTTGTTAAAGCAAGTCGCTTTTTTAATATGATGTGGTTTTTATTTGTTATATTTGTGTGTTTTCGCAATAAAAATCGTTTTAAAAAAGGTAGAATTTTAAATTGAGTTAAAACACTTTTTGTCGCTTTTTTTGCTTTTTTGTAAAATCATAATTGACTTTTTTGTGCGTAAACAATATAATAAAAATACATACGTAATATAACGCTTGTAATGTAATGCTTTTAACAAGATGGCGGTTGTGTTTTTTAAGGAAGGTTTTTTTATGGATGGCAAAAAATCAAGATATAAAACTACAAAAGGTGTTTTAATTTTTTGGACTCTCTTTATTGGATTGGGGGCGATTGCCGGGGCTCTTGCAATGATTATTGATCCTTCGGGCAAAACTTTGGGGATGGATGCTATGCTTGAATATTTTCAAAAGCTGCCATTTGCCGAAACTCTTTTTCAAAATTATACATTTTCGGGTTGGGCGTTACTTGTTGTTAACGGAATAACTAATTTAACGGCGGCTATATTGCTCATAAAAAACAAAAAACTCGGCATTATTTTTGGTGGTGTGTTCGGCATTACGCTTATGCTATGGATTTGTATTCAATTCTATATGTTTCCGCTTAATTTTATGTCAACAATTTATTTTGTTTTTGGTTGTTGTCAAGCTATAACGGGGTATATGGCATATGTGTTTTATCGGCAAGAGGCGTTTTTTGTGGATTTAAGCGGATATAATAATATAGGCACCGATAAAAGTAACTTAGTTGTTTATTTTTCAAGAATGGGTTACACTAAAAAGGTTGCTTACGAATACGCAAACAGGACGGGAGCCGATATTTATGAGGTTAAAACTACCGAAAAAATAGATGGTACTTTTGGCTTTTGGTGGTGTGGCAGGTTTGGTATGCACAGGTGGGAGATGCCCATTGAAAAGATTTCCGTTGATTTATCATTATACAAGCAAGTAACAGTGTGTTCGCCTATTTGGGTGTTTTCACTTTCGGCGCCCATACGTAGTTTTTTAAAACAAGCTAAGGGTAAAATTAAAAATGTAAATTATATTTTTGTGCATTATACAAACGGAAAATACGAAAATGTTGCTGTTTTAGCCGATGATATTCTCGATGTAAAACACGGCAAACTTATTAATGTGCGCTGCAAGCAGGGTAATTTCAGCTTTTTTAAAGAAGAAGGCAAATGTTCGGCATTAAAGGATTAATCATCAAATTTTAACGCTGCAAAATTTGCAAAATCGTTAAAATCCCTTGTAATACGCTCGGTATGGCTACGGTCTTTTGCATAGATTTTTCTAAATTTATCAGCGTTAAAATGCGAAGCACCTTAAATGTGTATTTTTTATGCAGTTCTGGTAAAGATGCGTTCAATTCTCTAACGACTACGAGAAAATGTATAAAATTTGTATAAATATCCGCTCTTTTTAAGGGCGGTCAATGTTACGTTTGTAAAAAATAAAGCGTGTTTGTTACAGCTTTTGTGTGTGCGAATATATATTGACAAGCGATAAAATTTATAGTAAAATAGCCTTGCTTTATTCAATTTTCTAATGCTCGTGTATTAGAGAAAAAAAACTTCGTTAACTCTTAAAAGCGTCTTTTTAAAAACTGACAAAAATAAGATAAAAAATGATATAAAAATATTAAAAAGTGATTTGCGCTTTTAGCTAATAGATGATATAATACAAGTGCGCAAACTTGCTTGTAATGAGTTGCCGGCGAAGTGTTTCATTATTAATAGATGATATAATACAAGTTAAATTTTTATGCAAACGGATGATAAACGGAGGATTTTCATGTTAAAAGGCGAATTTATCGGCGTAAAAGAAAGATCAAGTGTATTTGAGTTGGAAAAAAATTTTGTTGTAAAACAATGTAAAAAAGCGTTGTTGCGTGCAACTGCGTTGGGGTTATATTTTGCCGAAGTTAACGGCAAAAGAGTTGGCGATGCATATCTTACCCCGGGTTGGACATCTTACAACAAAATGTTGCAAGTTCAAGAATACGATATTACCCATTTATTACAAGATGGCGAAAATAATATAACATTAACCGTGGGTGAGGGCTGGTATTGTGGAAGACTTACTTGGGGAACAAGAAGTAAGTTTTATGGCGAACAAAGTGCTGTTTGTGCTCAAATAGAGTTAGACGGAGAAGTTGTGATCGCAACAGATTGTTCTTGGATGGCTCACGAAAGCGTTATAAGGGAAGGCAGTATTTATAATGGAGAAACTACCGATTTAACTGCAGAAATTGCTAATTTAACACCATTTGTTATTGATTTTAATAAAAAAGCGCTTGTAAAACAAATGTGCGAACCTGTACGTGTAACCCAAAAACTTGCCGTAAAACAGGTAATAGTTACGCCTAAGGGTGAAACGGTTTACGATTTTGGTCAAAACCTTGCCGGTATTGTAGAGGTTGTTACGCCCGAAGATTATAATGGTACACTAACACTTTATTTTGCCGAAATTTTAGTTGACGGTAATTTTTATACCGATAATTTGCGTAGTGCTAAGGCGACAGATAAATTTACTTGTAAAGGTAAGCATACATTCTCACCTGAGTTTACATTCCACGGTTTTAGGTATGTAAAACTTGAAGGGGATATTGTTCCGCCGGAGTGTGTAACAGCTCTTGTTAGACATACCGATATGAAGCGTACAGGGTATATTTCAACAAGCAATCCGCGTTTTAACCGTTTGTACGAAAACGTCATATGGGGGCAAAGAGGAAATTTTGTGGATATTCCTACCGATTGTCCGCAACGCGACGAGAGACTCGGTTGGACGGGTGACATAAACGCTTTTTGCACAACGGCGGCATACAATTTTGACGTAAGAAATATTTTGAAAAAGTGGCTTGCCGATTTACGCAATGACCAGTCAGAAAAAGGCGAAATTCCCTTTGTCGCCCCCGATGTTTTATCCAATAAACACACCGATGCTATGTGGTGCGACGCCATAACCATGGTGCCGTGGGCTATGTATCGTATGTACGGCGATGTAAGCTTTTTAGCCGATAACTATTCGGCAATGAAGAAATTTATTTCCGCACGCGAAAGCACTATGACGGACGGACTTATTTGCCGCGGACACGAATTTGGCGATTGGCTTGCATTAGATGTTGAAATGTTACTGCAATCTAATTGCGTCGGTAGAACGGATACATACTTCCTTACAAACGTATTACATTTTGAATCTTTAAGAATAGTTGCTCAAACGGCTGCTATTTTAGGTGATACTGTAGCCGAAAAAGAGTATTTAAACAAGCGTGAAGCATTGTTGAAATGTATTCAAGAAGAATATTTTACCAAGAGCGGAAGGTTTATTTTAGATACCGTTACCGCGCAAACGGTAGCTTTGCATTTTGGCATTGTACCGCAAAACAAACGCGCCGAAATGGCTAAAATGTTAAACGATAACGTTATAAGGCATTTGTTTAGAATGACTACGGGATTTATCGGTAGCCCGTTTATTTTGTTTGTGCTTGCCGATAACGGTTATTTTGAAACCGCAAGAAGACTTATTTTAAACAATGCTTACCCGGGTTGGCTTTACGAGGTAGATATGGGTGCAACCACCATTTGGGAACGTTGGAATTCCCTTATGCCCGACGGCACACCCAATCCCGAAGGAATGAACAGTTATAATCATTATGCTTATGGTTCTGTTATGGAATTTGTTTACCGCCGCATTGCCGGTATAGAGGCAGCCGAAGTAGGATTTAAAAAGATTAAAATCGCTCCCATGCCTATAAAAGGTTTTCCTAAACTTTATGCTGAATATCAAAGCGTAAACGGGAAAATAGTTTCTTCATACGAGCAAAAAGATGGTAAAATTGTTTATAATATAGTTATTCCGCAAGGGGTACAAGCAGAAATATGGTTGCCCAATCAAGACGCTGTTTGCGTCGGTGGCGGCAGTTATACTTACGAGCAACCATGCGAAAATTTATATTGCGAAGCTTTCACGCCCGAAAGTGCAGTAATTGAAATTTTTGAAAATCCAAAGGCGTTGCAAGCATTTAATTCCGTCTTTAATAATTTGTTTGCCGGTAAGGAATTATATGGACTAAAAAATACCAATTTGCAAGTTATGGCTGAGTATCTTGATGCCGAAGGAAAGGTCAAACTTTGCGATTTCCCCGATATGCTCGCTCGCGCAAACGAAATTTTTAAACAATTAACACAAATTTAACAAACTATTTGCCAAGCAAATATTTTTTGCAATTAATTGCAGATAGAACAATAATTAATC
>CAZPFZ010000113.1:0-5539 GCA_964585955.1 uncultured Acidiphilium sp. | reverse complement strand
AATATATATAATAGTTAAGGTTTGTCATTATCGCGACTAATAAAAATATAGCAAGTAATACTTTGCAAAAGCGCAAATTGTTTGCCACTGTTTTTTATTATCGCTTAAATACATTATCTTACACATTTTTAGTAATATGCGAGGTTAAAATGGAAAAGGAAGACGTAGGAAAAGTATCCGGTCAGTACGGAGAAGGTCAAATTCAAGTTCTCGAAGGACTTGAACACGTTAGAAAAAGACCCGGAATGTATATCGGTACAACAGATCTTCGCGGGCTTCATCATCTTATTCAGGAGATAGTAGATAACTCCATCGACGAAGCTCTTGCGGGCTGTTGCACTCAAATAGACGTGTGCATAAACGCCGACGGCTCTTGCACCGTTTTAGATAACGGTCGCGGCATTCCCACGGGTATACACCATACCGAGGGCGTTTCTGCCGTTCAAGTCGTGCTTACAAAGCTTAATGCCGGCGGTAAATTCGGCGGTGGCGGATATAAAATATCGGGCGGACTTCACGGTGTAGGTCTTTCGGTTGTTAACGCCCTTTCCGAATGGTTAGAGGTAGAGGTTTATCAAAACGGCAACCACTACAAACAAATATATAACAGGGGTGTGCCTCAGCGTGAACTGCAAGTCATAGGTTCTTCCGATAAAACGGGAACCAAGGTAACGTTCTTCCCTGATGCCGATATTTTCGAAAGCATACTGTTTAATTACAATACGGTAAAGGTAAGACTGCGCGAACTTGCTTACCTTAACAAAGGTTTGCGCATTACCATTGAGGATAAACGCGCCGGACAGGAAAATAAAGAGGAATTTTATTACGAGGGCGGCATACGCCATTTTGTAGAAGATTTAAACAAGAACAAACAGGTGCTGTTTGCTCCCGTTTATTTCGAGCGCGCTTTTGGCGATATAACGGTTGAAATGTCGCTTACTTATAACGACGGTGTAGATGAAACTATTTTTACTTTCGCCAACAACATCAACACGCAAGAAGGCGGCGCGCATCTTGACGGATTTAAAACGTCGCTTACAAAAATTATCAACGATACCGGCAGAAAGCTTAATGTTTTAAAGGAAAACGATTCTTTGTCCGGTGAAGATTCAAGAGAGGGCTTAACCGCGGTTATATCGGTAAAACTTCCCGAACCGCAGTTCGAAGGTCAAACTAAAACAAAACTCGGCAATTTAGAAGTGCGTGCAATAGCTTCAAAAGCATTAGCTGAAAGTTTTGGTGCTTTTCTTGAAGAAAACCCCTCTTGCGCCAAAGAAGTCATATTAAAATGCGTAACTGCAAAACGTGCAAGAGAGGCTGCGCGCAAAGCGCGTGAAGCAATAAGAAAAAGCGCGTTTGAAAGCGCTGCTTTGCCCGGTAAACTTGCCGACTGTTCCGAAAAGAACGCCGAACTTTGCGAAATATTCCTTGTAGAAGGTGACTCTGCAGGCGGCACGGCAAAACAGGGACGTGACAGACGTTTTCAGGCAATACTCCCGTTAAGAGGTAAAATTCTTAACGTAGAAAAAGTAAGACCGCACAGAGCACTCGAAAACGAGGAAATAAAGGCAATGATAACCGCATTCGGTGGCGGCATGCAAGAAGATTTTGACGTTAGCAAAATTCGTTACGATAGAATAATTTGCATGACCGATGCCGATGTTGACGGAAGCCATATTAGAATATTACTGCTTACATTCTTTTTCAGATATATGCGTCCGCTTGTAGAGCAAGGGCACGTATATATCGCGCAGCCGCCTTTATATAAAGTAAGCAAAGGCAAGGTAGAACGTTATTGTTATTCGGACGAGCAGTTGCGTGATAACTTAAACGAGCTTGGCAAATGTGATGTACAACGTTATAAAGGTCTTGGCGAAATGAACGCAGAGCAACTTTGGGAAACCACAATGAACCCCGCCACGCGTACTCTTTTGCGCGTTTCGGTAGAAGACGCACAAGAAGCCGAAAACGCTTTCAGCCTGCTTATGGGCGATCAACCCGATTTGCGCCGTAAGTTTATAGAAGAAAACGCAAAACTCGTTGCGGACCTCGATATTTAATTAAGGGAGGGATTGTAAAAAATGGCAAAAAAGGAATTTAGTGCCGAGCTAACTGCGGAATTTCGCAAAACGCTTGACATGACCAATGTAATTAACATAGAAGTAGATCAAGAGCTGAAAAAATCATTTATAGCTTACGCTATGGCGGTTAACGTGTCGCGTGCTATTCCCGATGTGCGCGACGGATTAAAACCCGTTCATAGAAGAATACTTTATGCTATGAACGAAATGGGTTTAACTCCCGATAAAGCATATAAAAAATGTGCCGCAATCGTCGGTGACGTATTAGGTAAATACCACCCACACGGCGATAGTTCGGTTTACGATGCTTTGGTTCGTCTTGCGCAAGACTTTTCTATAAATCTTCCGCTTGTAGACGGCCACGGTAACTTTGGCTCGGTGGACGGTGATCCGCCTGCCGCTTACCGTTATACCGAAGCGAGAATGAGTAAGCTTGCGTTAGAAATGCTTCGCGATATCGATAAAGAAACGGTTGATTTTTACCCCAACTTTGATGATACGCGCATGCAACCCACCGTTTTACCTGCAAAATATCCTAATATTTTAGTTAACGGATCGGATGGTATTGCCGTAGGTATGGCTACAAATATTCCTCCGCATAACTTAAACGAGGTTATAAACGGTACCATTGCTTTAATAGAAAACCCCGAAATAACCATAGAAGAATTAATGACGCATATTCCTGCTCCCGATTTTCCCACAGGTGCAATTTTGATGGGTAGGGCGGGCGTAAAGAATGCCTTTATGACGGGCAGAGGTAATTATATTCTCCGCAGTAAATGCGAAATAGAAGATTTTGCAAACGGAACGCGTCACAGAATAGTTGTTACCGAACTTCCCTACCAAGTAAATAAGCAAAAACTTATCGAGTATATTGCCGATCTCGTAAAACAAAAGAGAATTGAAGGCATTGCCGACATAAACGACGAATCCGATAGACACGGAATGCGTATTGTAATAGACGTAAAAAAGGATGCCAATCCGCAAGTTGTTTTAAACACTTTGTACAAACATACCGATTTACAAAAGAGCGACGGCATTATAATGCTTGCCTTGTTAGACGGCGAGCCCAAGGTTATGAACCTTAAACAAATGCTCGAAGCTTACGTAAAACATCAAATAGACGTAGTTACCAGAAGAGTAAAATACGATTTAGCTAAAACCGAAGAGCGTGAACATATTGTAAAAGGTTTGGTAATAGCGCTTGCTGCTATAGACGAAGTTATAGCTATAATTAAAAAATCTACCGATCGCCAAGATGCTCAAGGCAACTTAATGAGCGCTTTCGAGCTCGACGAAAAGCAGGCAAATGCTATTTTGGATATGCGTTTGCAACGCTTAACCTCTTTAGAAGTAGAAAAATTAAAAGAAGAACTTGCCGAACTTGATAGAATTATGGCAGACCTTCGCGATATTTTGCAAAAGCCCGAAAGAATTCTTGCAATAATCAAAAACGATTTAATAGACTTACGCGATAAATATCCCACACCGAGAAAGACCGAGCTTTCTTACGACGAAAGTGAAATAGATCTTGCCGACCTTGTTAAAAAAGAGGACGTTGTAATAAGTATTACGCATTTTGGATATATTAAACGTATTTCGCTTGAAGAATACAAATCGCAACGCCGCGGAGGAAGGGGTGTTACCGCCCACAAGCCCAAGGAAGAAGACTTCGTTGAAGATATGTTTGTTTCTTCCACGCACGATAGGTTGTTATTCTTTACAAACTTTGGTAAAGTGTATCGCCTAATGGGTTATGAAATTCCCGAGGCTATGAAAGCAGCGCGCGGCAGAGCCGTCGTTAACCTCTTACAGCTTGCTCCGGGTGAACATCCGTCTGCAATTATTCCGCTTAACGCAGCCCCCGAAGAGTTGCCCGAAAACGATGAACAAACTGCCGATAATCAACCTATAGCCCAAGATTTACCCGAAAACGACAGTGTTGTAGCCGATAGAGGATATATTGTTTTGGCAACAAAACGAGGACTTATAAAAAAGACTGCCGTTTCGGAATTTGATAATATTAGAAAGACAGGTAAAATTGCAATCAGCTTAAATGAAGGCGACGAGCTTATTTCGGCGCAAATAAGCACGGGAGATAGTGAAATTTTAGTTGCCTCGCACGAAGGTAAGTGTATAAGATTTTCCGAACACGACGTTCGCCCCATGGGCAGAGATACACAAGGCGTAAGGGCAATGATGATTTCTCAAGAAGACAGCGTTGTTGATATGACTGTTGTAAAAGACGGTTATGATGTTTTAACTTTAAGTCAGCGCGGATTCGGCAAACGTTCCGATATAGAAGATTATCGTTTACAATCGCGTGGCGGAAAGGGTATAAAAGCCGGTGTATTTAACGAAAAAACAGGCAATCTTGCTTGCCTTAAACTAGTTAAAGACGATGAAGATATTATGATTATTGCCGATAACGGTATTATAATAAGAACAGCTGCCGAGGGCGTTTCAAAAATAGGCAGAGACACCAAGGGCGTTACTATTATGAAGTTGGGCGACGGTATTGTTAAGTCTGTTGCGGTAGTTCCTCATAGCGAAGAACAACCCGAAGAAGAAAATGCAGATGCCGTAGAGGGTGCAACGCAAGCAGGCGAAAACGAAAACGTTTCCGAAGGTGAAAATTCGCTTGATACGCAAAATGACGGACAAGCCCCCCAAGAAGAACAAAATAACGAATAATTTTTCAGCTACACCAACCGAGTTTTTTTAACTTTCGGTTGGTGTAATTTATTTAAAAAGAGTAACCTCGGCCGCTCTTGCCTAAAGTGGGAGGGCGCCTAAGACAGTGGAGAAATAGGAAAAATAAGATATGATTTATACAAAACGGACGAGTAAAGCATTAAAATTGTGCTATTTGGCACACAAAGACCAAGTTGACGATATAAGCGTGCCTTACGTATTTCACCCCGTTCACTTAGCCGAACAAATGGATAACGAAACTGCCACTATATGTGCGCTTTTGCATGATTTGGTTGAAGATACCGATTATACTTTTGAGTATTTAAAAAACGAAGGTTTTAGTGATACGGTTATAGAGGTTTTAAAACTCTTAACGCATGATAAATCCGAAGATTATTTCGTATATGTTAAAAGAATATCTTCAAACGCAATTGCAAAACAAGTTAAACTTGCCGATTTAAAACACAATAGTGACCTATCGCGCTATGATGGCGAACCAATATTCGAATATATTCTTTTACGTAATGAAAAATACAAAAAAGCCATAGCGATGCTTGAAAACTGATGTTTATGTGATTAATTTTTTTAAAAATATTAAACGATAGTATATATTTTGTTGACAATAAAAAACGAAGTGATAATATAAGGTCCTTTGTAAAATGTTGGAGTATAACCGTTAGGAAAAAGTTTAATAACGGCAGCAACTTTTTTGAGTTGCTGCCGATTTTTATATACGGAAAAAACCGTTCGGTGGAGGTTTATTG
>CAZPFZ010000112.1:0-5562 GCA_964585955.1 uncultured Acidiphilium sp. | reverse complement strand
ATCAAATAGAGTGGCTTTTCAATTTATTCCTCAACATATTACGACATTTTATTACATTTTTAATTAAAATAAAGTTTGAGCTTTTTCATACGATATTAATATGAAGAATAATTGTCCTTTTGGCGGTGCTTTCACCGCGCTTATTACTCCTTTAAAAGATAATCTCTTAGATTTAAATTCTTTTGAATTTTTATTAAAAAAACAGCTTGACTCAAAGATAGACGGAATAGTTTTATTTGGCACCACAGGAGAACCATTAAGTTTAAGCGAAAACGAAAAGAAAATTTTATTACATGTAACAAAAGAGGTAGTTAACAAAAAAATACCTTTAATTTGCGGAATATCGTCACCGATAACACATATTGCACAAAAAAATGCACATTTTTACGAAAAAAATGGAGCTGATGGTTTGCTTGTTGTTACACCATATTATTATAAATGTACATCGAATGGCATTTTTAATCACTATGCAAGCATTTGCCAAAACATAAAAATTCCCGTTATTTTATATAACGTCCCCACTAGAACAAATTACAATATATTCACAGATATAACTGTACTCAATAAGCTATTAGAAATAAAAAATATTTGTGCTATAAAAAATGCCGAAAATAACATAGAAAAAGCAATCAATAATATTAAGAATTGCAGTTTTCCAATTTTTTCGGGCGCGGACGAGAATAATTTTCAAATGCTTAAAGCCGGAGCCATCGGGAGTATATCGGTTTTGTCCAATTTGTACCCAAAAACGATAAAGTTACTTCACGATGCAGTTTTCTTAAATGAATTTACAAAAGCAAAAAAAATAGACGAAAAGCTTACATCTCTTTATAAAATACTCGGAAAAATACCAAATCCTATTGCAATAAAACATTTATTGAGCGTGAAATATCCCATCTTTAGCGAGGAATTGCGTTTACCTCTTTGTTCACCAGATAAACAACTAAAGTTAGAAATGATGAAATATATAAAGGAAAACAATTTAGAATGAAAACATTATTGATAAGCGGTATAAGCGGCAAAATGGGAAGAGAAATATATACACATAGTGAGTTTTTTTCATTTACTACCATATGCGGCGTTGACAAAAAAACTTTATTTGACTTTGAATATCCTTGTCCTATTTATTCAAATTTTGATGAGGTTAAGGAAAATATTGAAATGATTATAGATTTTTCTGCAAACCCACTTACAGAAATCGCTGTACGTTTTGCTGAAAAAATTCATATTCCAATTGTTATAGGAACGACAGCCCTAACAGATAAAACCCTTGAAACAATAAAAATATGCGCTAAAACAATCCCTGTTTGTTTATCGGCGAACTACTCTAAAGGAGTAAATGCTTTTATACGTGCTACTCAATCTTTAAATAGCGACTTAAGTGATTTTGATAAAAATATTATTGAAGTACACCATAAAGAAAAACGCGATAAACCGAGTGGTACAGCAAAACAACTTTCAAATGCTTTAAGCTTGTCTGACAATTCTCTAATTTATTCTTTACGTTGTGGAAAAAATTCAGGCATTCACAGTGTTTATTTTTCAGGTGAATCGGAAGAAATTGTTATAACTCATCGCGCATATAATCGCGGTGAATTTGCAAAAGGTGCATTAACGGCAGCAACTAAATTGTTAAGTAAAAAAAGCGGGCTTTACTCTTTTATTGAATTAATAAAAGAGTAAGCTCGCAATGTAAAAAAATAATTATGCTTAACATAAAAATGTTTAAAAAACCGCATAAATAAAACATTTTTTACTTGAGCGGCGTTACATTTTTGCCAACAATTGCGGTTGATAAAAGGCGTGTGTTTAAATAATAACAAGCTCTGTCATTTACATAATCTAACGTTAACGAGGATAGATTTTTAAGTTCTTTGTCTATATCAAAAACTTCATTTGTTAATAGTACTCTCTTCCCTTGCGACAACATTAACGAAGATGTGCTTTCTGATGATAGAACAGTTGAACCTTTTATTTGTTCTTTGGCTCGTATTAGTTCGTCATTTGTTATTCCGTTTACTCCTACTTTTTTAATTTCTGAAATAATACAATCAAAGGCTTTACCAAGCTTTGTTGGGTTCACCCCTGCGTAAATATAAAAGACTCCGGTTTCTTTATACGTAGATAAATAAGAATATACCGAATATGCAAGTCCGTGTTTTTCTCTTACAGACTGGAAAAGGCGACTGCTCATCCCCCCACCTAAAATTGAATTTATACAAATTAAAGCTGCTCGGTCAAGTGATGTTATACAAACACCTGGTATACCGAGGGCAATATGATTTTGTTCGATAGCTTTATCTGTTGACAAATTTTGGCATAAACATTGAGTGTTGTATTTAGGAAAGATGATAGATTCCGACTGCCCTTTTACGTTAAAATTCCGTTCAACTATTTCACAAGCTCTTTCAAAAGATATTTTACCGGCAAAAGATATAACGGTATTACTGGGCAAATAATACTTCTTTTTATAAGCTAAAAGATCATCACGTTTAAAATTACTTATATTTTCACGTGGACCTAAGATTGTGGCGCCATAACCACTTTTCCCAAAATATGACTCGGCTAACAAATCCAAGCACAAATCATCGGGCGTATCGTCAGCCATATTGATTTCTTCTATTACAACACCTCTTTCTTTATCTAACTCCTCTTCTGGATATATTGAGTTATTAAATAAGTCGGATAAAATTTCAAAACTTTGATCAATATGCTCGTCTATGCATTTTACATAATAACAAGTAATATCTTTTGATGTAAAAGCATTAATTTGCGCACCTATTCTATCTATTTCGTCTGAAATTTCAAAAGCTGAGCGTTTTTTTGTTCCTTTGAAATTAACGTGTTCAATAAAATGCGATATACCGTTTTCTTGCGAAGTTTCAAAACAACTTCCTACACCTACAAGAATACCCATACTTACTGAACGTAAATAATCTATATTTTCAACAACGATTCTTAAACCGTTTTCATAAGTTTTTGTTTGTACCATTATCTCTCCAGACATTGCGAAACCGTCCCTACGAGGATTCCGTTATTTATGTAATAATTTAAAATTTTAGGCAAAGCTTTAAGTGTATGTTCAAATGGATGCATTAAAACAAAATCCCCACACTTTACCCCTCTTGTCGCTTTATTATAAACGTTATCGACGTTCTTGTCAAGCCAATCTACGGTATCTTTCGACCACAAAATTACTTTATAATTAAGTTCTTTACATGCGGTTAATGTTTGAGTTGCGTAATCGCCGTATGGCGGGGCAAACAATTGCATGCTTATCCCTGTAAGCGAGTAAATCATATCGTGTGTCTTTTTTATTTCATTGATATTTTCTTTCAATGATAGCTTACTGTGTTTTTTATGAAAATATCCGTGGTTTGCTACTTCGTGTCCGTTTTCAGCCAAACTAACTAATAAATCATAATTATCGTCGGCAAAACAGCCGCCAAAGAAAAAAGTTGCCTTAAAACCGTAGCTGTTTAAAGTTTCGGCTATTTTTTCGATAATATTTCTTCCTTCATAACAGTTAAACATTAATGCAACCGTATTTGAATTTCTATTGCCAAAATATATAGGTTCATCGGTGTTAGAAGCCACATTAACTGTTAGCTTGTCACCAGAAAAACATACAACGGTTACAAAAATTATCAAAAATACAATTATAATAGATGAAATTCGCTTTATAAATACAGTTTTGCTTTTCATATATAAAACTATCTCTTAGCTTAATATATGCAAATTCAATACTATTATGATGTATATTCACATTTTTTAATAAAAAGCTTCCCGTTTTATCCCATCAAAGGATTGTTAGCAGGAAGCTTATATATTTTAAATAATTCTTATAAATCAGCTGTTACGCAAATTTGTAAAAGATTGAGATAAAGATTCATACGCCTTTATGCTTTGTTCTTCGTCTGGTGCGCTTATTGAATAGTATATCTTCAATTTAGGTTCTGTGCCTGAAGGTCTTAAACATATAAAACTTCCGTTTTCAAGTTCATAATACAAACAATTTATTGAGGAATATTCCAATTGCTCCTGTCTACCGTCGGCAAAAGTTTTAATACCGGTTAAGTAATCGCGTACAGCAATAACGTTATATATATCGATTTTTTCAACCTTTGTTGAGCGCATTTTTTCAACAACGGCATTCATATCAGCCATAGCTGTAATTCCGCTGTACATTATGTTTTCGGTTTTATCGTAAACAAAACCTAACCTATCATAAATATCACACAACATAGAATAAACGGATTTTTCACGGAACTTACACCAACAAGCTAATTCAGCAAAAAGCATGCTTGCTACTACTGCATCTTTATCGCGAGCATATGTTCCACGTAAATAGCCGCAGGATTCTTCAAATCCGAATAAAAAAGTTCCAGTTTTATCTTGCTCGAATTGTTTAATTTTTTCACCGATGAATTTAAATCCAACAGGCGTTTCGTATAATTTAACACCGTAACTATCACAAATTGCGCGGGCAAGGTTTGTCGAAACAAAACTCTTTATGGCGGCGGCGTTATCTGGCAACTTTTTATCTTGAGATAAGCGAGTTAAAACGTATTCCAAAAGTAAAGCGCCAACTTGATTGCCCGTTAAACCTACAAATTCGCCATCATCGTTTCTGACGGCAACGCCTAACCTATCGCTATCAGGATCCGTACCAAATACTACGTCGGCTTTTATTCTTTCGGCATAATCTATTGCCATTTTTAAAGCTTTTTTATCTTCGGGGTTAGGTACATCAACCGTTGAGAAATTTCCGTCATAAGCAATTTGTTCTTCAACTGTCTGCACAGATATTCCCATTTTATCAAGAACCGTTGTAACCGGAACGTAGCCTGTACCGTGCAAAGAGGTATAAACAATTTTTATGTTTTTACCTTCCGCTTTTACAGCTTTCCTTGATAAACCTTGTTTAATTACTGTTTTGTAATATTTTTTTTCAAGATTTTTTGATATATACGAAAGCAATGGTGAAGCGTGTTTATCGTTTACATCTATCGTCTTTACAGAAAAATAATCGCCAATGTTTTTAATGTACGAAACAATATTTGCGGTTGCTTCCGGTGATAATTGAGCCCCATCCGAGCCATAAACTTTGTAACCATTATATTCCTTAGGGTTATGACTTGCGGTTATCATAATCCCGGCGGTTGCCTTTAATTGTCTTACGGCAAAACTCAACATAGGAACAGGTCGCGGTTCTGAATACATGTGTACCTGTATACCGTTTTTTATAAGAACCCCCGCTGCGTTAAATGCAAATACATCTGAAAAGTTTCTTGTATCGTAAGAAATAACAACGCCATCACGCATGGCTTTTGGCCCTAATTCAGTTATATAATCAGCAAGCCCTTTAGTAGCCCTACGAACAGTATATATATTCATTTTATTTGTGCCGTAGCCGATTATACCGCGCATTCCAGCAGTACCAAAGGCTATTTCCGCCCCAAAGCTATATTCTTTTTCTTTTTCGTTGTCGGCAATGCTTTTTAATTCAGCTACACCTTCAGCGCATAACATAGGATTTGAAACCCAATTATTATATATTAT
>CAZPFZ010000111.1:0-5745 GCA_964585955.1 uncultured Acidiphilium sp. | reverse complement strand
TTTATATACAAATGTAAACAAATAAAAAGTGATAAAAAATGATAACGGTAAACAAAGTCAAATTACAATTTTCAAATATGGGGCTTTTTTTCGGTAAAAGAAGCGTGGGGTCATCCCGATCGTGTAATCGACTCATACGAGCTTATCTATGTGCTCGCCGGAAATTTTCGTATAAAAGAGGGTGACGAAATATACGAATTACGGCCCAAAAGCCTTTTGCTACTTGAACCGGGAATACGGCATTGCGGTTTAGAAAAAAGCAGGGGGGAGGTAAAATTCTATTGGATACACTTTTATTGCGACGATATTTCCTCTCTTGGCGCCGGCAAATATTATACTTCAAGCGAGTTTGACGGAGAAACAAACATATTTCGCGAGCTAATGAGCATAGAAAAAAAGGAAATTCCCGAACTGTGCGATATAAAACTTGCCGAAATACTTTATAGGCTTTCTTTTTCGGGGCGCCGCATGACCCCAAAACTTGTTTCGGAGGTAGTCGAGTATATACGAATTAATTCTAACCGTGCGTTAGACGTTCGCGGCATCGCAAGAGAATTTAGTTATTCTATGGAGCATTTATCGCGGCTTGTAAAAAAGCATGCGGGTATGTCTTTGCACGCTTTAATTAACGATATGCGCGTAAAACTTGTAAAAACATATCTTTGCAATACCAATTTTACTGTTAAACAAATTGCTTCAACGCTGAATTTTGAAGACGAAAATAATTTTGTTAAGTTTTTTAAATATCACGTAGGCGAATCACCAACCGATTATCGCAAACGCCACAATGATATCCACATGAATAAAAAATAATAAATGCCGTAACCGAGAATAAGCGAAAAACAAATATTTTTTCAATAATAATTTACGCAATGGCAGATCAATTTAATGAAACTTATAAGGCGGAGGGATACAAAATAAACGTGCTTAGATGGGTGGGCATTTATCAATCAGGACGGTACTAGCAGCAAACTTTATTACGCAGGTAAAAAATAATGTCCGAACTTAAAGCTTTTGCCCCCGTTGCACTTAAATATTCATACGACGGCAACTATTTATTTTTCGGTAAAGGCACAACATATAAAGATTATGAACAAACCGAGTACGCCTTAGTAAACGAAGGTTGTCCTATTGGCGTAAAAGTAAACAGAGGTGTTGTGTTTGTTACCGAGCATAAAAACAGTGCCGATAGCTTATTTATGGTAGAAAACATCGGCAATGCGCGTGACGAATTATTCGATGGGATTTCCACACAAAAGTTAGAAGTAACCATTGGTGAAAATTATAAAGAGATACGTTTTTATTCGCGCGGTAAGCGTGTTAATAAAAAAGTTGTAAACGGTAAGATTAAGTTCGGTTTGCGTGTCGGAGATGCGCTTTTTATTGAAATTATTAAATAACGGAGCAAAAAAATGCGTAACTTGCCATTTAATCAGGTAGAGCTGTATAACGGCTTTTGGAAAGATAGGTATGAGCTTAATGCAAACGTAAGCATTTATGCTGTACAAGATGTATTTGAAAAAACAGGGCGCTTCGATGCTGTAAGATTTATCGAACGCAATGAAAAAAGTCACGTTTTTTACGATTCAGACGTAGCAAAATGGATAGAAGCCGTTGCGTATCTTGTCGCTAAAAACGGGGAAAAATATGCCAAACTTGTGGATTTTTGTGACGAACTTATATCAGCTATGTGCAAAAATCAGCGTGATGACGGGTATTTTAATTCGTATTTTCAAAGATACGAACCCGAAAAAATATTTCAATCGCGAAACGATCATGAATTATATTGTGCCGGACATTTAATCGAAGCCGCAATAGCCTACGATTGTTTTGTAAAAAAGAGCGATTTTTTACATTTTGCCGAAAAATACGCTCACCATATTTATAATGTTTTTTATGTTGAAAAAAGCGCCGGCTTTGCTACATGCGGTCATGAAGAAATAGAACTTGCATTATTTAAGCTTTATGCTTATACGGGCAAAAATGAATATCGCGAGCTTGCCGAATATTTTGTAAACGCACGCGGTGCTAACAGTATAGATGTCGAAATAATAACGCGCATAGCCATTCAAGATAACACACCTGCAAGATCGCTCGAAAAAGCCGAAGGTCATGCGGTTCGCGCACTGTATTATTATTGCGCTATGGCAGATATGGCTAAGCTCGAAAACGATTTAGAACTTAAAGCCGCTTGTAAACGTCTATTCCGCGATATTGTTGATAAAAAAATGTATATAACGGGCGGAACGGGGTCTACGCGTTTTGGCGAAGCTTTCACAATTGACTACGACTTACCCAACGATACCGCATATGCCGAAAGTTGTGCCGGTATAGCCACCGTTTTATTCTGTTTAAGAATGAATGAACTTGAGCCTTCTTCCGAATATGCTGACGTAATAGAGCGTGTTTTGTATAATGTGTTTTTATCGTCAACTTCTCTCGATGGAAAAAGCTTTTTCTACGAAAATCCGCTTGGTATATGTCGCCGCGAAAAGGGCAAAGAAACTGGCGTTCCTGAATGTATTCGTCCCATATTGCCTATTTGGACAAGAAAACAGGAGTTTTCATGTTCTTGCTGTCCTCCAAACATTAACAGAATGGCGGCTTCAATCGGGTAGGTTATATATGCCGAAGATTCTTGCGGAATATATATAAACCAATATATTGCCTCTTCGCTTAACGGGGGTGAGGTAGTTATTCAATCGCAACTTCCGCAAGACGGAAAAATACGCGTTACATCCGATAATTATCCTTATAAGCAAATATTTTTGCGTAAACCTGCTTGGTGTAATGAATATTCCGTTTGTGTTAACGGCGTAATCTCTGAACCAATTTTAAAAAACGGATATTTATGTATAGATGTAAATAATTCGTTTGATATATCGTTGAATTTACAATTAAAGCCTGTGTTTATCGAAGCTAATCCTCGCGTGCGCGAAAATGTCGGTAAAGTATGCTTAATGTACGGCGCAACCGTATATTGCCTTGAAGAAAAAGATAACGGACCCGACTTGTTTGCGCTATACGCAGATAAAAATACGGTTAAGTTTGAAATTGTTTATAACGAAGAACTTAAAGCAACCGTTATAAAAACGGTAGGTTATAGGGCTGTCGCCGACGATAACGCACCGCTATATGGTGGCACTTACGAAGAAAAAGAGGTTATCTTAACATTTATTCCTTATTACACGTTTGCCAATAGAGGCGAAAGCGATATGGCTGTTTGGATCAATTCAAGAAGAAGGTGATAAAATGAGCGAAAAAAACAATTTAAAAATAGCTTTGGTCGGGCTTGGTCAACGCGGTGCAGGCTTTGGTATGCCCGCAGGGGCAACTGGTTTACTCGGTAATATTTTACATAATTCCGATGTATGCGTCACCGCCGTTTGTGATCAGTATGAAGAAAGGGTGCTTCGTGCGGCAAAAATGATTACCGATGCCGGGCAAAATGAGCCTTTTAAAACTACCGACTATAAAGAGATTTTTAGTCAAAAAATAGATGCCGTTATTGTAGCCACAAGTTGGGCAATGCATGTTGCGGTCGCTCTTTTAGCCATGCAACAGGGCGTTCCCGTAGCTATAGAGGTGGGAGGAACGCATAATATCGACGATATGTGGAAACTCGTTGATTGTTACGAAAAGACACAAACGCCGTTTATGTTTCTTGAAAATTGTTGCTATTATAAGGATGAACTTCTTGTTACATCGCTTGCCCGAAACGGCATTCTCGGCAACATTTCATATTGTCACGGGGCGTACTGTCACGATTTGCGTCGAGAAATTACTGAAGTCGGTTTAAGACAAAACCATTACCGTCTCGAAGAGTATAAAAATCATAACTGCGAAAATTACCCTACGCACGAACTCGGTCCCATTATCAAACTTTTAGGTATTACTCGCGGCAATTCATTTACTAAGCTTGTTGCAATGTCTTCTAAAGCGCAAGGTCTTAAAGAATATATCGAGAGCAATCCCAAGGTTTCCGCTTTAAAAGGTACCGATTTTAAGCAAGGCGACGTAGTAACAACCATGATTGAATGTGCTAACGGCGAAACGGTCACTTTAAAACTCGATACAACATTGCCGCGCTGGTACGATAGGGAAATTACCGTAAGCGGAACCAAAGGGTTTTATAGTCAAACGCTTCAAGCAGTTATATTAGATGATCCTAATGCAAGTGAACTTGACGAAAATATGGCTTACGATGCCTTTAAAAATCAGGAAAAATATTACGAATACCTTCCCGACGATTGGCGCACCATTACCGACGAACAGTTAAAAGCCGGGCATGGCGGAATGGATTATATAATGCTTAAGCATTTCTTTAGGGCTGTTGCCTTAGGCGAGGATATGCCCATAGATGTTTACGAAGCATGTGCCATGATGTGTGTGACTGCTTTATCCGAGCAGTCTATCGCAAACGGAAACGTGCCCATTGAAGTACCCGATTTTACGCGTGGCAAATATACCGAGCGAAAGATTGTAGACGTTCTTCCGTTTCCAATAATAAATAAGTAATTTTTATGAAAGAAAAAGCTCAAACTGTAGAAAAAATAAAAGACGGGTATGCCATTACCCGTTTTTTGTGCTGGCTTGAAGCAGCGCTCGAATATTTTGTATCAATAGCGGTTGGCACAGTTTATCTTGCAAAAATAGCAAACTATGTCGGCATGAACGATGGCTTAACTGCAATAATAACCGCATTTGTGCCACTTGGTTGCGGATTTTAGCTTGTATCGGTTTTTATAAACATTAAATCGGTAAAAAGGTTTGCTTCTGTCGGTCAGGTTATAAGTCAACTGATTTTTACCTCGCTTTATATTATACCGCTTATAAGTATGCCCGAAAACGTGCAAGCCGTGATACTCGTTGTGGCATTATTTTTAGCTCAAGTCATGCATAATGTAATAAGCGCACCTAAAACAAATTGGTTTATGTCGGTTGTTGCCGATAAAAACAGGGGCAAATATACGGCCATAAAAGAAATTATATCTCTTATCGGTGGTTCGGTTTTTTCGTTTGCATTAAGCTTTATAATCGACCGTTACGAGGCTCAAAATAATATGCGTGCTGCTTTTTTAGTGGGTGCTATAATTCTTGGAACTCTTACCGTTTTGCACACGTTAACGCTTATTTTTTCAAAACCGTCCGAAAAAGCTTGTGTTTGCCAATCACAAAAGGGCAGTCTTTTGCGCTTGTTAAAAAATAAAACGCTTTTAAAAATAATAGTCGTTACCGTGCTTATAATAGTGTCGCAATATGCTACTGCATCTTTTTCGGGAACATATATGAATAACGAATTGGGCTTCTCAATGACTTTTTCATCCGCAGTTGTACTAACAGGCAGTTTATGTCGTGTAATTTTTTCCGTTCCTTTTGGCAAACTTGCCGATAAAAAAGGTTTTTGCCGTATGCTTGTAGTAACCGCATTTATCGCCGCTGTAGGATATTTTATAAATATGTTCACGGCTCCCTCTAACGGCAAAGTACTTTATACCGTGTATTACATGCTTTATTGTACGGCTATGGCAGGTATGAACAGTGCAATATTAAATCTTATTTACGATTATGTAGAGCCCGATGAACGTTCTGGTGCTATTGCGTTAAATCAAACAATATCGGGCATTGCAGGGTTTGTTATTACTCTTATTTTAAGTCCCGTGCTTTCGTCAATACAAAAAGCGGGCAATCAACTTTTAGGCATTACCGTTTATGCTCAGCAAATTTTTTCTTTTATAAGTGTGC